>CAXSEU010000046.1:3961-12057 GCA_964236485.1 uncultured Lichenihabitans sp.
GAACGATGCACGGGATCGTGCAGGATGCGGTGCTCGACGCCGCGTAGCGGAACGAGCGCGCCGGGTGCCAGGATCCGCCGCTTCGGCAAGCCGAGAAGGCGCGTGCCGATCCACTCCGCATGGCGTTCGGCGAAGTTGCGCGCGGTCCTCACCGATGCGCGGGGCGGCATGGTCAGAACCGCGTCGCCTGTCGCGACCCGTACCCGAAGGGTGAAGCGCCTGGCGGCGCCGACGCGCTTCAAGGCCACGCGGAAAGTCACCCCGTCATGGACGACGTCCAGGGTCGCGGCAGGCTGAACCCGGGGAGCAGCGGCATCGAGGAACGAATCGATAAAGGCGGACCGGCGCATGCCGCATCTTAGGAACGACGGCGGGGTATCGTCCAGGCCCGGAGCTACTCGGCCGGGAGGGCCTCGTCGGCATCCCGCTCGATGCGCCTCGTGAACTCGATGATCCGCGGAGCGATCTCGCCTCGGAAGCGCGAGCCGTTGAAAACCCCGTAATGCCCGACCCCGAGTTGCATATGCCGACACTTCAGCGCTTCGGGCAGGTTGACGCAGAGATCCTGCGCCGCCTGGGTCTGGCCGACACCCGAAATATCGTCGCGTTCGCCCTCGACGGTCATCAGCCCGGTGCGCCGGATGGCGCCGAGGTCGACGCGCTCTCCCGAATGCATCAGCTCCCCGTCGGGCAGCGAGTGCCGAACGAAGACCTCTTCGATCGTCTGCATGTAGAACTCGGCCGTGAGATCCATCACGGCCAGGTATTCGTCGTAGAAATCCCGGTGTTTCTCCGCCGAGTCCCCATCACCTTTGACGAGGTGCTGAAACATGTCGAGGTGAGCGTTGACGTGCCGGTCCATGTTCATCGCCATGAACCCCGACAGCTGCAGGAAGCCAGGATACACCTTGCGCCCCATGCCCGGATAGGGGAACGGCACCGTCCCGAGGCAATTGTCCCTGAACCATTCGGTTCCCCGCGTCTCGGCCAGCGTGTTAACGGCCGTCGGGCTTCTGCGCGTGTCGATCGGTCCGCCCATCAGGGTCATCGTGTCGGGATGGTTGGGCTCCCCGCGCGCTTCCATGATCGCGACGGCGGCGATCAGCGGCACCGCCGGCTGGCACACCCCGAGCACGTGGAGCGGCGCCGGTGAGCGCTCGCGCAGCAACGTGCAGATGGCGATCAGGTAGTCGATGTAGCTGTCGAGATCAAACGGTCCCATGGCGAGCGGCACCATGCGGGCATCGATCCAGTCCGTGATGTAGACGTCGAAGGTCGGCAGGAAGGCCTCGACGGTGCCGCGCAGCAGGGTCGCGTGGTGGCCGGACATCGGCGCGACGATCAGAAGCCTCGACGGCGTGCCGAGGGTCGGCTCGGTTCGCGCGAAATGCAGCAGCCTGCAGAAGGGCCTCTCCCACACGACCTCTTCGACGATCGGCACCTCCCGGCCCGCTACGACGGTCGCGTCGATGCCGAAGATCGGTTTGCCGTAGCGGCGCGTGACGCGCTCGAAGAGTTCCGCCGAGGCCGCGATGTTCTTGCCGACAGCCGTGTAGCTCCATGGATTGAGCGGACTCCTGAACATCAGCCGCGTGGCTTCGGACATTGCCCGCGCGGGGCCGACGGCCAGATGGGCGATCTCGTAAGCCTGATAGGAGAGCTTCATAATTCCTGCTTTGCTCGCGGACCGCGACCGCCCGCGCTGACCATGATCGGCGTGAGGCCCGCCCTTGAACGTGCTCGCCTTTTTTGAGCTGGCGTAGGTGAGCAGCTGCACGACATACGCTAGGCCGCCGCGCGGGCGGGTTCAACCGGCAAGATCCTTCCCGCCGGGCCATCCCGGCCGCGTAGGGTCCAGTTCATTCCCCCATCTGCAGCAAGGTCCCCGCCTCGCGCGCCTTGCGCAACAGCCAGAGGTAGATGGCAACGCCGCCCGCGAACAGGACGACGTTGATGCCCAACGCGGCCGCCATCAAATCGGCGCGGAACACGTGTTGGGTCAAGACCTCCCGCATGCCTTGAAACACGTAGGTCGGCGGCAGCATCCACGAGATGGTCTGGAGCCATCCCGGAAGCACTTCGACGGGATAGTAGACGCAGCAGAGCGGCATGAGCAGGAACATCAGGGTCCAGGCCAACCCCTCGGCCCCGAGGCCGTTGCGCAGCAGCAGTCCGGCCACCACGAGGCCGACGCTCCAGCTCGTGAGAACGAGGTTGGCGAAGAAGGCGGCGAGCGCGAAACCCAGTCCCCAGAGGTTGAAGCCGAAGAACCACGCCGCGAGGCCGCTGACCGGGACGAGGCCGATCATCAGCCGAAGCGTGCTCATGAGCATGAGCGCCGCGACGAACTCCATCGGACGGAGGGGACTCATCAGCAGGTTGCCGATGTTGCGGGAGTACATCTCCTCGAGGAAGAAGATGGAAAAGCCAAGCTGGCCGCGAAAGAGCACATCCCAGAGCATGACGGCGCCGATCAGGGTTCCGGCCGCCACCGCGACCGCGCCGTGGGTGCCGGCGGACGACGCGGTGGCTTGGCTGACATAGGTCTGGACGAAGCCCCAGGTCACCATCTGCACCGTGGGCCAGTAGATGAGGTCCAGGATGCGCGGCCAGGAGGAGCGAAGCAGGTACCAGTAGCGGAGCACCATGGCGCCGACGCGCGGCGGCGAGAAACCCGGGCGGGCGACGCGGGGCCGGATCATCCCGACACCAGCGGCGCATCGTCTTCCGCGGTGCGGCGCTCGCGAGCCACATCGAGAAACACATCCTCCAGGGTGTCGCGCTGGAAGCGCCGCCGCAGATCCTGGGGCGAACCCTCCGCCACGACGCGCCCGCGTCGCAGCATCACCACCCGATCGCAGAGGCGCTCGACCTCGGCCATGTTGTGGGAGGCGAGCAGGATCGTCGCGGCGTGGTCGCGGCGGTAGGTCTCGATCACGCTTCGGACCCAGTCTCCCGTATCGGGGTCGAGCGAGGCCGTGGGTTCGTCGAGAAGCAGCACCTCGGGCCTGTTGATGAGGGCCTTGGCCAAGGCCACGCGGGTCTTCTGCCCGGCGGAAAGCTTGCCGACCGGCCGCGCGCCGAGGTCGCCCAGCGCGAGTTGCTCGACGATCTCGGCGATCCGACGCTCGCGGTCCGGGATCTCGTAGAGCCGGGCGAAGATTCGCAGGTTCTCCAGTACCGTCAGCCGGTGAGGCATATCGACATAGGGACTCTCGAAATTCATTCGGCCGAGCACGAGATGACGGTCCCGCGCCATGTCGGCGCCCAGCACCTCGACGCGGCCGAAGGTCGGAAGGATCAGGCCGAGGACCATGCCGATCGTCGTCGTCTTTCCGGCACCGTTGCCACCCAAGAGACCGGTGATCGAACCGCGCGGCACTTGGAAGGTCAGCGCCTCGACCGCGACCCCACCCTTGTAGGTCTTGCCAAGGTCATGAACCGCGATGCCGGGCGGACCGGACAACACACGGGGGCGAGCAGCCTCGATGTTCATGCCGCACCGGCCCCATACGCGGCCGGCATCCGCACACCGGCGGAGCAATCGCCGCGGCGGTCGCCGGCCTGCCAATCGCGATCCATTTCGATAAGAGTGAACACCACACGGCCTTTGCTTCGATCATTCCCAAGGCGCACCGCTTAACACATGCCCGATCTGACCGAAATCGACCTCGGACGCCCGGCTCGACGCCTGCGGCTCGAAACGCTCTCGAGGCTGCGCTGGCTCGCGGTGGCGGGCCAGGCGACGGCGGTCTTGTTCACCCGTTACGGCCTGGGCTTCCCGCTTCCGCTGGTCGGGTGCCTGCTGGTCGTCGCGGCCTCGGGCTGCGTCAACATCGGTCTTCGGCTGCGGTTTCGGGTCAGCCACAGGCTGGACGACACGCCGGCCACGATCCTGCTCGGCTACGACCTGATCCAGCTCTCCGTCCTGCTGTTCCTGACCGGAGGACTCGAAAACCCCTTCTCCATGCTGTTTCTCGCGCCGGTCATGATCTCGGCGGCGTCGCTGTCCCCCGTGCGAACGCTGCTGCTCGGGGCGCTGACCGGCCTCTCGGCGACGATCCTGGTCCACTGGCATCTGCCGCTCCCCTGGTTGCCCGGCGAGGCGTTGCGGCTGCCGTTCCTGTTCAGTGCCGGGGTGTGGGTCGCCATCGTGCTCGGGGTCGCCTTCATCGGCGTCTATGCCTCGCGCGTGGCCGAAGAGGCTCGCCAATTGTCGGACGCACTCGCGGCGACCGAACTCGTGCTGGTGCGCGAACAGCATATGAGCCAGCTCGACGGCCTCGCGGCCGCGGCCGCGCATGAACTCGGAACGCCGCTCGCCACGATCACGGTGGTGGTTCGCGAGATGCTCCAAATGACGCGACGGGAAGACATCAGGACGAGCGACCCGCAGGTCGTGGACGACCTCGAACTGCTGGACCAGGAGGTCAAACGCTGCCGCACCATCCTCAGCAAGATCGCCTCGCTGGGTGGCGAGAAGGCCGGACCGCTCGAAGAGATGTCGCTCAGCCACCTTCTGGAGGAGGTCGTGGGTCCGCAGCGGAATTTCGGCGTCGCGGTGCGGGTGATCCCCAGCGGGGCTGGTCCGCAGCCCATATGCCAGCGCAATCCCGGTATTCTTTACGGACTCGGCAATCTGGTCGAGAACGCGATCGACTTCGCCCGCAGCGAAGTCACGGTCGAGGCTTTCTGGTCGATCGAGGCGGTTCAGGTCATCATTCGCGACGACGGACCCGGCTTCTCGTCCGACATCCTGTCCCGCGTGGGTGAGCCGTATGTCACGACCAAGGGTTCGGTGCGCCGCGCCAAGGCCGAGGAAGGGTCGGGGCTGGGCCTCGGATTGTTCATCGCCAAGACGTTCTTCGAGCGTTCCGGCGCAACCGTGACGACCGCCAACGCGGCAGCCCCGGGGGTTGGGGCGATCGTCACGGTCTCGTGGCCAAGGGACGAGTTCGAGCGGGAACGAAATCGAGGCGTCGGGCACCGGCGATCCCCTGTTCTGTTCTCTCCGGCGCACTAAGTCCTTCGGCAACAATGGCAGTCGGGGACCTGGATATGACGGTGCATACGGCGATGCCGAGCGAAGCCGAGTTGTTGAATGCGGACGCGACCCTTCTGCTCGTCGACGACGACAAGCCGTTCTTGGCGCGGCTGGCGCGGGCGATGGAAACGCGCGGGTTCAAGGTCGAAGCGGTCGACTCGGTTGCCGGCGGCCTCAGCGCGATCGGCAACAACCCCCCGGCGTTCGCGGTCATCGACATGCGACTCGGCGACGGCAACGGTCTCGACGTGATGTCGGAACTGAAGGCCCGGCGGCCGGGCGCCCGGGGCATCATCCTCACGGGCTACGGCAACATCGTGACGGCCGTGACGGCCGTCAAACTGGGGGCTTTCGACTACATCGCCAAGCCGGTCGATGCCGACGAGATCTACGGCGCCTTGATGGCGACGCGTCATGACAAGGCGGAGGTTCCGGAGAACCCGATGTCCGCGGACCGCGTCCGATGGGAACATATCCAGCGCATATACGAACTCTGCAGTCGCAACGTCTCGGAGACGGCCCGCCGTCTCAGCATGCACCGGCGCACGTTGCAGCGCATCCTGGCCAAGCGCGCGCCGAGGTAGGCCTCAAGGCGCCGCCGCGGCGGTTTGGCACACGATCCGCACCATCATGGGCCGCCAGAACGCCGCGACGGCGCCGAGGCTCGCGGCGGGCGCTTCGCCGGACGTGGCGGGATCCATCCCGGTCTCTTTCAGGAACAACCTGAGCCGCGCGGAAGCGATCACGGGATAGTCGTTCTGCAACCGCGTCCCCGCGACCGAGGCCGACACGCGGCGGGGCTCCGTTACCAATCCGACGAGCCGGCCTTGCGTGTCGACCAGCGGCATGCCTTCCGCACGTCCTTGGATGCCGGCCGATACCGAGAAGGTGTCCGAGGACGGATCGCCGCTCGCGTGGAGCGCGGCAGGCGCCATGTCGAGTCCTTCCGGCTCTCGGGCGAACAGAACGACGAGGGGCGTCCGGCCGGTTGCCGGCTCCGCCGCGAAGATCGGCGCTGCACCTTGGGCGGGCACGCGCAGCCCATCGAATATCGCCAGCCCGCTCGCGTCATCCTTCTTGCGCAGCATTACAGGCGAGCCTCCAAGGCTGGGATCGAGGCACGGTTGCTTGGGCAGATGCGTCAAGGCCGCGCCAGCCTGAACCTTGATCGCCGTCAACGCGAAGGTGGCGGGAGGCGGAGGAGGTTTGACCGGGGGCGTCGGTGGCGCAGCCGTGCCGGCCGGCCCGCCCGACCCGGCCGGCGGCGCGGATGACGGGAAGGGGTCGAAGCTCCCCGCCGCGGCAAGCGAGACAGCGTCCATGCGGCCGGCTTCGGTCTTCGGATAGGCCAAGGTGATCCCACGGATCATCGGTCGACCCTCCGACGTACCCAGCGCGAAGCGTGAATAGAACTTGCGCTCGCCGATCTCCCCGACAACGACGAAGAAGTCCGGCCGCAACAGCTTGTACGTGACCTTCCTCGCTCCGGAGCCGCCGCTCATCCGGTCGAAAACCTCCGGCAGGCCCCCCGGCCCGGCCGGACGAGACAACGTGTCGGCCACGATGGCGCCATCCGGGGAGGCATAGTGCGTGCCGCCCTCGGCCGGGCTTCGACGCGGAAGCAGTTTCGTCGGCAACGACACCGCGACGCCTGCCGCCTTGTCGTTCACGGCGGAAAAACCGACATCGGCGCGCGCCTTGGCACCCGCGTTCAGGAGCCGGTCTCGGTTGTTCGCGTCGAGCACGGCGTCCGGAGCCAGCCCGCTCCTGCGAGCGAAGCTCATCAGGGCCTCGCGAGTCCTAGGTCCGAAGGCGCCGGAGACGATGCCGGCGAAATCGCCCGTCCAAAGCAGCGCATCCTGGATGGCGCGCCGATCGGCGTCGGGCAACCCGTCGAAACCGGTCCTGAGGCGATCGTCCGATGGCGAGACCACCGGCCGCGTCTGCGGCGTGGGTGCGGCGCTGGCCGCGGCGGGCAGACCCAGCGCCACAGCCACGAGGAACCGCAGGGCTCGTCGCACCGGCCCGCTCAGTCGAGCCGACGAAGCCCGGCGCGATAGCGCCGAGCATTGTCGACATAGTGCGCGGCCGCCCGCTCGAGTTCCATCGCGGTGGCTTCGTCGAGGGTCCGGACAGCTTTGGCCGGCGCTCCGACGATGAGGCTCCGGTCTGGAAACACCTTACCCTCGGTGACCAGCGCATTCGCTCCCACAATCGATCCGGCGCCGATCCTCACCCCGTTCATGACGGTGGCACCCATGCCGATGAGGCAATGGTCTCCGATAATGCACCCATGAAGAACGGCGCCATGCCCGACGGTGCAGCCTTGCCCGATCGTGAGCGGAAAACCGGGGTCGGTGTGAAGCACCGCCACATCCTGGACATTGCTGTCGTGGCCGACGCGGATCAGCTCGTTGTCGCCGCGCAGCACCGCCCCGAACCAGATGCCGACGTTCTCCCCAAGATCGACGAGGCCCACGACATGGGCGTCAGGAGCGATCCACGCCGACCCGGATGAAGGCAGCCTCGGCCGGACATCATCCAGCGCATAGAGCGGCATGCCGGTTACGCCAAGGGCGTGGCACTACCCTGCCCTTCCATCCGCTGGCGATAGAGACCGGCGAAGTCGATGGGGTCGATGAACAGCGGAGGAAAGCCGCCGTTGCGCACGCAATCGGCGACGATCTGCCGGGCGAAAGGAAACAACAGCCGTGGGCATTCTATCATCACCACGGGATGCGTCTGATCGGGCGGGAAATTGCGTATCCGGAAAATCCCCGCATATTCCAGTTCGAACTTGAACAGCGTCCCGGCGCCCTCGCCGGCCGACCCTTCGAGGAGCAGGCTCACTTCGAAATCCGTCTCGGACAACTGCTTGGCGTTGACATTGACCTGGATGGAGATGTTGGGGCCCTTCTCCTGTGGACTGAGGGAGTTCGGGGCATTGGGATTCTCGAACGACAGATCCTTGGTGTATTGCGCGAGCGCGTTCAACTGGGGCCCGGCGTCGCCGCCCAGCGAGGCGACGCCCCAGCCGCCCAGCCCCGCGACG
>CAXSEU010000046.1:12067-12772 GCA_964236485.1 uncultured Lichenihabitans sp.
CCAGCTCAAGCCCGGTACCATTGCCGTTGCCGTTGGTCTCGGCCATCGCCGCGCTCCATTCCCCGCCCGGCCGTCCTGCCGTCGAACACCGTGGCGGGTAGCATGGAAAGCAAAAGCCGACAAGGAGACCATCGCCGGCCCGAGTGCCCGGAGGTAGCGCTCCGAATACGCGCAGCGGGCGACGCCGAAGCGACTATTTCTTGCAGGTTTCCACAGCGCCGTTCGTCATCTCGGCACTCGCGGATTTGCATCCGGTTTCCGCGCCTGTCATGCCCTGCGTCGTGTTTTCCATGGCGGGCTGCTTCGATACGCCTGCCGGCTCCTTGACAGTGGTGCTGGCGCTCGATTGAGGGTTGGTCTGGTCGCTCTGGGCCTGCGCCAGCACGGGTCCCGCCGAAAGCAGACCAACAGCGATAGCAAGTGAGACGCGTGAGAGCGGCATTTCCCCCTCCATCTTCATCTTCATGCCAATTCAAGCGATCGAAGAAGGGTCCGGCAGGGGGAACGCAGGTTCAGAAGGGCGGCGCGTCCTGCCGCGTCCAATCACCGGCGTGAAGGTCGATGGTGCCACCTTGCGGACCTGACGGCCGCCGCCGCGGCGCGGGCGCGATGCCGAAGCGCCGCGCGAGCCACTGCCGCCCCGCGGGCGCGAGGAGGAACAGGCCGACCAGATCCGTCAGAAAGCCCGGCACGATCAGCAACGCC
>CAXSEU010000046.1:12782-13184 GCA_964236485.1 uncultured Lichenihabitans sp.
CCGTCGAGAAGCGCCGTCTCGCGCCTCGCGCCCTCGCCGACAACCGCCTTCAGGATCCTCATCGCCGAAGACCCCGACCTGCGCAACATGATCATGCCGCAGAGGCTGATGACGAACGTCAGGAGGACGGTGCTGGCGAGGCCGAGGTGTTGCGCCACGCCGATGAAAAGGACGGCCTCAGCCAGCAGGCCGATGCCAACGAACGTGCCGATGTTGCCCCGAGGGCCCATGGTGAAGCCATTTACCGCCGACGACCGACCGGACCGCCGCCCGTCGGCATGATCACACGACGCGCGCGACGTATAGATATTCTCGCTTTTGCATCCACATTAGGTTGGAATGTGGGCGTCGCGCCGATTCATGGCAAGGTGCGCCGAGATCCGAGAGTGCAAGGTACCGTCA
>CAXSEU010000047.1:0-2980 GCA_964236485.1 uncultured Lichenihabitans sp.
GCCCCCCAGGCGAAGGCGAGGCCCAGCACGGCCTGCGGCCAGTGGGTGATGCGTTTCATGAAGGGATAGATCGCGACGGGCAGCAGCGCCGCGAGGCCTAGCCCGATCGTGAACGTGTTGAAGCGGAGCAGGACGGCGAGTCCGAGCAGGGCCTGGGCCACCAGAAAGGCGAGGGCGTGCCGCGCGCGGAGCCGACCGCTGGCAAGGGGCCGGCCGCGCGTGCGCTCGACCTTGCGGTCGATGTCGCGGTCGACGATGTCGTTGAAGGTGGAGCCTGCGCCCCGCATGGCGATGGCGCCGAGGCCGAAGAGCAGCAGGTGCGAGGGGCGCGGCGGCGTGGCCGTCGCCATCGAGGCGAGCGCGCTTCCCCAGAGGCAGGGGATCAGAAGCAGTTGCCAGCCGATCGGCCGATCGATCCTGGCAAGCTGGACGTAGGGCCGGAGCGGCGCCGGCCAGGCCGCGTGGAGGCCGGACGCGGCGTCCGGAAGCGCCCCGTCCGCGGCCACCGATGCTCCGCCACGCAGAGCCTCCGCCCCGCGCGACTCCGTCACAGCGGCCCCGCCGGCAGCTTGATGGCCTGCTGCTGTTGTTGCTGCTGTTGCTGTGCGGCGCCCGCCTGGGCCTGCTGTTGCTGCATCTTCTTGATCTTTACGGCAAAATCGCAGGCCTTCACGGCGAAGGCGGCGGATCTCGCACGGCTTTGGGTCATCTTGCCCACGAGGTCGTCCGGAATGCTGCACCACTCCTTATTCTTGTTCATGTAGGCCACCACGGTCGCCTCGTTCGCGGCCAGGGAACGCAATCGCGGACAGGCGGTGATCGGGTCGAGCTTGCCGCCATTCGCCTTGGTGATCTTGTTCAGGGCGGCGATGTCGGTCATGCGCTTGGCCATGAGGGAGCCGAGGTCGGTGTTGCAGTCGGCGCGCGCCGCCCCGGAAAGCAGCAGTGCCGCAAGGGCCACGGCGCCGGCGACGGCAGAGGGTTGGCGGGAGCCAAGCACCCACGGGGCAGCGATCATCACGGTTCGTCTCTCGATGGCGCGGGCCTTTCGTACCGGTTGCCGCGGGATCTTCCTACACCGGAACGGAGGCCCTGGAAAAGCGGCGACTTGATGGCGCACCTTGACACCGGCACCTCCCCGGCGCACGCCCGGGATCAGACGACGCAACACCTCCCGAGGACGATCAAGGGTGCCCCGCATCGATTTCACGTCGACCCGCCTCTTCGTCGATGCACCGTTCGGCGCCGGGTGGAACCTGCATCTTCGTCGCGATCAGTCCCACTACCTCGCCAATGTCCTGCGGCTTGCTCCAGGCCATGAGATCCTCGTCTTCAACGGGCGGGACGGCGAGTGGCGGGCGAGGCTCTGCGGTTCCAAGGTCGCCGTCGCCTTGGACCTCGTCGAAGAGGTCTGGCCGCAGCCGCCCCCCGGTCGCCTGCACTATTGTTTTGCCCCGCTGAAACATGCGCGGCTCGATTACCTCGTCCAGAAGGCGGTGGAGATGGGGGCAAGCGTCCTTCGACCCATTTTGACCAGCCGCACGCAGGCGGCTCGCGTCAACCTCGAGCGCATGCGCTCGAACGTCATCGAGGCAGCGGAGCAATGCGGCGTACTGGCGGTTCCCGAGGTCCGCGAGCCCTCGCGCTTCGCGGATTTCCTCGCCGGGTGGGCGAATGACAACCTCATCGTCTTCTGCGACGAAGACGCCCCGATCGCCGACCCCCTGGAGGCGCTGAAAGGCGCCGACCCGGCCGGGGCCGGGGACATCGCGGTGGTGGTGGGTCCTGAAGGGGGGTTCGACGAGGCGGAGCGCCGGGCGCTGCTCGCGACCACCCGCCATGTCCGCCTTTCCCTCGGCCCGCGGATCCTGCGCGCCGACACGGCCGCCGTCGCCGCGATGGCCCTGGTCCAGGCCGTGCTCGGGGACGGCTCGGCAGGCCGCGCCGCCGCCGATCAGAAGATCGGCATGCCGCCCGCGACGACCACCATGGCTCCCGATGTATAGCTGCTCTCGTCGGAGGCCAGCATCACATAAGACGAGGCGAGTTCGGCCGGTTGACCAGGCCGCCCGAAGGGCACCTTGGAGCCGAAGGATTTGACGTCTTCCGGTTCCATCCCGGCCGGGATGAAGGGCGTCCAGATCGGTCCGGGCAGCACGGCGTTGACGCGCACGCCCTTCTCGGCCAGCAACTGCGCAAAACTGAGCGTCAGGTTGCCGATCGCGCCCTTGGTGGCGCTATAGGCGAACAGCTCCGGGGTCGGCTGTTTGGTGTTCACCGAGGCGGTGTTGATGATCGAGGCGCCCGGCCGCAAGTGCTCCATCGCCGCCTTCACCAGGTAGAAGAGGGCGAAAACGTTGGTCCGGAAATGCTTTTCGAACTCTTCGTCGGAACATTCCTCTAGCGATTGATAGGGCTGCTGGAAGGCGCCGTTGTTGACGAGGATGTCGAGCTTGTCGAAGTGTTCCACCGTCTTGGCGACGACCTCGCGACAATGGGCCGGATCCGTGATGTCGCCCGGCAAGAGCAACGCGGTGCGGCCGGCTTTCCCGACCCATCGGGCCGTTTCTTCCGCGTCCTCCCGCTCCTCGAGATAGGAGATCGCCACATCGGCACCCTCCCGCGCGAAGGCGATGGCCACCGCGCGTCCGATGCCGCTATCCCCGCCGGTGATCAACGCCACCTTGCCGGCGAGGCGTCCCGACCCTTTGTAGCTGCCCTCGCCATGGTCCGGCACGGGACGCATCTTGGCGGTGCGACCCGGAAAGGACTGCTGCTGTTCGTCGAACGGCGGCCGCGGATAGAGGGTGAGGGGATCGGCCATCGCGCAACATCTCCTGGCATGTTCGAAGCAGGAGGAATGCCCGTGCGGCGTCCGGGGTTCCGGCCGGCGACCATCGCGTCGCCGGGGGCGCCGCCTCAGGCGTGGCCGGCTTCCGTCGAGAGCATCGCCGGATCAATGCCGAGCTTGCGCAACGCC
>CAXSEU010000047.1:2990-13173 GCA_964236485.1 uncultured Lichenihabitans sp.
TGCCATCGAAGATCAGGCCCTCGTCGGCCGGACAATTGAGCCAGCCGTTGTGCTGGATCTCCGTCTCGAGCTGCCCCGGCGACCAGCCCGCGTAGCCCAGCGCCAGCATCGCCCGATCGGGGCCCTGCCCTTTGGCGATGGCGCGAAGGATGTCCACCGTCGCGGTCAGCGATACCCCGGCGTCGATTTCCAGCGTCGAGTTGTCGATGAAATAGTCGGCCGAGTGGAGAACGAATCCCCGGCCCGTCTCGACCGGACCGCCCTTGACCACGGGAACCCGCCCGGCACGCGACGGGAGCCGGATCGCCTCTTCTGGTGCGATGACATCCAGTTGCACCAGCAGTTCGGGGAAATTGACCTTCTTGGCCGGCTGGTTGACGATGATGCCCATGGCGCCGTCCTGCGAATGGGCGCAGACGAAGATGACGCTCCTGGCAAAGCGGTCGTCCGCCATGCCGGGCATGGCGACGAGGAGTTGGCCGTCGAGGAAACCCGGACGGTCGGGGGTGGCGGGATCCATCATCATGCCCATGTTAAACCCGGGCCCCGCGTGACCACAAGGTGCTCCGCGAATGCTGGTTCGGCGGCTTGCCGTTCGATATGTCGGCGGCGCGCCGCCCATTCAAGGTCGCCGCCATGGTCGGAATCGCAAAGTCGCCCCACGGCCGGCGTGCCATCGCGGCTGCGGCCGGCGCGGCGGTCGCGGCAGGCCTCGCGTGGCCCGCCGTCGCGGCGTCGGACTGGGCGCCGGGACAGCATTCGGCGGCGCGGCTGCTCGACGGCGGCGCAGCACTGGCGGGCGTCGAGATCCGGCTCGATCCGGGGTTCATCACCTATTGGCGCAACGCCGGAGAAGCCGGCGTGCCTCCCCGGTTCGATTTTTCGGGATCGACGAACCTCAAGGCGGCCGAGGTCTCCTACCCCGCCCCGCGCCTCCTCGATGAGGACGGCACCCCAGCCTACGGCTATGCGGGCGGGGTCTCGTTTGCGATCGCGATCGCGCCGACCGATGCCGGGGCACCGGTGCGGCTGGATCTCAAGCTCGATTACGCGGTCTGCTCTCGCCTCTGCCTGCCCGTCGAAGCGCATCTGGCGCTGAGGCTCGATGGCGCGGCGCCGGACCGGGGAGCCGTGCTCGCCGCGCTGGCGGAGGTTCCGAAGTCCGTGCCCCTCGGCGGGGCGGGGCCGGTCGGCATCCGCACCGTGACCTGGACCCGCGAAGGCACGATCAGGGTCGAGGCGGTGGCGCCGGGCGCCGTCGGCACCCTGTTCGTCGAGGCCCCCGACCCTTGGTACTTCGCGGCCTCGCCCGGCCGCGGCGTCGGCGGGAACCGGGTCGATTTCGTGCTCACCGGAGGGGATCGCCCGCCGACCGGCCGCTTGCCGCCTCAGCCGCTGCGGCTGACCCTCGTCGCGCCTTCGGCAGCGGTCGAGATATCGCTGCCGCTCGACGCCGTCGCGGCGAAGCCTTAAAGCTTGCTCGAGATGGCGTCTGTCCCCAACCGGATGGCGGCGTCCCGTTCCTCTCGCGTCTCGGAGACCCCATGGCCATCGCGGTCGGCGACAAACTGCCAGACACCACCTTCTTCATCAACGGGCCCGAGGGGCTCGAGCCACGAACCTCCACGGAAATCTTCGCCGGCCGCAAGGTGGTGCTCTTTGCCGTGCCGGGCGCCTTCACGCCGACCTGCGACAAGAACCACCTGCCCGGCTATCTGAAGCGGGCCGCCGCCATCAAGAGCAAAGGGATCGATGCCATCGCGGTCACCGGCGTCAACGATGGTTTCGTGATGAAGGCCTGGGCCAATGCCTCCGGCGCGGAGGGACAGATCGAGTTCCTGTCGGACGGCAACGCGGAATTCGCAACAGCCGTCGGCCTCACGATGGATGGGTCGGCACGCGGCCTCGGCATCCGCTCGCAGCGCTACGCCATGCTGGTCGAAAACGGGGTCGTGAAGAGCCTTGCGGTTGAAGACGCGCCCGGCAAGGCCGATGTCTCTGGAGCCGACGCCATGCTGGCGAGCCTCTGACAACCCTGCGGCCGTATCGCGTTGAAAGCTTCCCTCCCGTGACGACTCTCTCCCCCGCCTCGGTCGACATGCCGCCGCCCGCGGTGCCGGGCTTCGCCGCCCGGCGGAGCGAAGCCCCCCGCAAGCCCTCGCTCGCCGGTCTGTCGCGCGCCGATCTCGACCAGGCGTTAGCCGCCATCGGGGTCGGCGAGCGCGAACGGCGCATGCGCGTCGCTCAGATGTGGCAGTGGGTTTACGGCCATGGCGTCAGGAGCTTCGACGCGATGCTCAACGTCGGCAAGCCCCTCCGCCAGCGGCTGGCGGAGGCCTACACCCTCGATCGGCCGGAGATCGTGGCCGAACAGGTGTCCGCCGATGGTACGCGCAAATGGTTGCTGCGGATGGAGACGACCGGACCCTTCGACAAGGGTGCCGAGGTCGAATGCGTGTATATCCCCGAGACGGACCGGGGGACGCTCTGCGTATCGAGCCAGATCGGCTGTACCCTGACCTGCACGTTCTGCCACACGGGGACGCAAAAGCTCGTCCGCAACCTTGCGGCGCGAGAGATCGTGGCGCAGTTGCTGGTTGCCCGGGACAGGCTCGGGGATTTCCCGGGCTTGACCCCGCCGATGGACGGCCTCGTGCCGCCGCCCGGCACCCGCGCGGTGTCGAACATCGTCTTCATGGGCATGGGCGAGCCGCTGTACAACCTCGATCAGGTCCGCGACGCCATCGCGGTGATATCGGACGGCGAGGGGCTTTCGTTGTCGCGGCGGCGCATCACCGTCTCGACCTCCGGGGTCGTGCCGCAGATCGGGGCACTGGGCCGCGAATGCGGCACCATGCTGGCCGTCTCGCTCCACGCCGTGCGGGACGAGTTGAGAGACGAGCTGGTGCCACTGAACAAGAAGTACGATATCGGCGCCCTGCTCGATGCCTGTCGGGCTTATCCGGGCCTCTCCAACGCGCGGCGTATCACCTTCGAATACGTGATGCTGAAGGGGGTGAACGATTCGCTGAACGACGCCAAAGAGTTGGTTCGGCTGCTCAAGGGAATTCCGGCCAAGATCAACCTGATCCCTTTCAACCCCTGGCCTGGGTCGCGCTACACGTGCTCCGACTGGGCCACCATCGAGGCCTTCTCGGACGTCGTGTTCCGCGCCGGCTATGCGAGCCCGGTGCGAACGCCACGCGGGCGCGACATCCTGGCGGCCTGCGGACAGCTCAAGAGCGAGACCGAGAAGATGCGCGCCCGCGCCCGGCTGATGGTCGAGCAGGATGTCGGCGCGGCAGCGGATTAGGCGTCGCTGAAGAGACCCTGAAAAAAATACCGTCGCGGGGGTTGGCGCCAGGGCCAAACGTCGCTATACCTAGCGCAGGTTTCCGGTCGAACGTCCCGGGTGGGTGGAAATCACCCACGAATTAGGCGCCGCCAAGCTCTTTCTTATCGGTCTTTGATCCCTTGTGAGATCGACCGTTGGGTAAATCGGGTGTCGGCGGCAGGACCTCGCTCTCTACGAGAATCACGTTTACCTGTTGATAGTTCTTCAGCTTGATCTTGGCTTGCATCGTCCGAGCGAAAGATCATTCCGAATGGATCGAGCCGCGAGGCTGGATCGAAATGGTCCCACAAGCTTCGAAAATGTCGGCCGCACATATGCCGGCTGGGGGCCTGATGCCACTCAAGGATGATCGATGAGACCGGGTCAGAATAAGCGCATGCGTGGTCGCAACAACAACAACAATAACAACGGCAACAATCGGAAGGGCCCCAACCCGCTCACCCGATCATACGAGTCGAACGGCCCCGACGTGAAAATCCGGGGCACCGCTCACCATGTCGCAGAGAAGTATCTGCAACTCGCGCGGGACTCGCAGACATCCGGTGACCCGGTCGCCGCGGAAAGTTACCTGCAGCATGCGGAACATTACTTCAGGTTGATCGCGAGCGCCCAGCAGGCTCAGATGGGACTGCCGCGCCAGCCCGAGGAGGTCGAGAGCGACGCCGACGACGACGATGACGTCACGTCGATGCCGGATCGCTTCGCTTCGCCGCCGGAGCGTGTCCCGGCTTTCGTTCCGCCCCAGGCTCAACCCTATCAGGACCGTCAACCCTATCAGGGCGACCGCCAGCCCTACAACGGCGAGCGCCAGGGTTATCAGGGCGGCGACCGGACGCAGATGCCGGAGCGGAACGGGCAGGACACCCGGGCCCAGGAGGCGCGAGGCGGCCAGGACCGCACCGGCGCCGAACGGAACGGGCAGGGCCGTGAGAACTACGATCGCCAGGGCCGTGGCGATCGGCAGCAACGGCAGCCGCGACCCTATCGCGACCAGGACACGCGGGGCCAGCAGGAGTACCGCGGTCGCGAACCGCGCGGCACGGACTACCAGGGCGGCTCCCGCGAGGCCGCCCGGGATGGGGGCCGTGTGGTCGACCAGGGAGGCCGGGAACCGTCGCGCGAGCCCGTCCCTGCGCGCATCGATCACGCTCCGCGTGAAGCCTATCCCGAGACGGTCCGCGAGGCGCCGGCGGAGCGTCAGCCCGAGGTCGCGCGCCAGCCGGATCCCGTGCGCGACGCCGACGCGGCTTTGCCGGCCTTCATCACCGCTCCCGTGCGGGTGGCTGGGCCGCCCATGGCGACGCCCCCCCTCGCCGGGCTTCCTCTCGACGCCGATCCCGGCGCGGGCGCGCCAGCCGACGCGGCATCGGATCAGACGCCCCATTTCCCTGTCAGACGGAGGCGGCGGACCCGCGCGGCGATAGAGGCCGACCTCGCCGAAGCGGCCGGACGGGCGGCCGAGGCTTCGACCGGCAACGAGTGATGCCGTCGGGATCGCCGGACAGCTTGCCGCCGCGCCCGGGTCGGCTCTCCTTGGGGTCGGCGCCGCCCTTCGCTCCCCGGGGATGAACACCGTCTCGCGGTGACCTTGCCAGAACGCTGGGCCGCCGCTACTCTTCCGGTTCCTACCTTCCAGGATGTCATGGCTCGCGGTTGCCCTTGAGGCGCCTTTCCCCGAGACCACACTCGTCCCTTCCCACTTCCTTCGTAACATTGCCGCCGCATTGGTGCTGCCACGGTCGGCCTCTGAGGACCTCCGCCCCATGCGGGAAATCAAACTCCAGGACTTGAAATCCAAGGCCCCCACCGAGCTCTTGGCCTTTGCCGAAAGCTACGACGTGGAAAATGCCTCGCTGATGCGCAAGCAGGAATTGCTGTTCGCGATCCTCAAGGAAGTCGCCAGCCGGGAGATCGAAATCGTCGGCCAGGGCGTCGTCGAGGTGCTGCAGGACGGTTTCGGCTTCCTGCGGTCGCCCGATGCCAATTATCTCGCCGGACCCGACGACATCTATATCTCGCCCTCGCAGATCCGCCGCTTCGGGTTGCGGACAGGCGACACCGTCGAAGGCCAGATCCGCAGCCCCAAGGACGGCGAGCGCTACTTTGCCCTGCTCAAGGTCAGTACGATCAATTTCGAGGACCCCGAAAAGGTCAGGCACAAGGTCCATTTCGACAATCTGACGCCGCTCTACCCGGACGAACGCCTCAAGCTGGAGACCGAGGATCCGACCCGCAAGGACATGTCGGCTCGGGTCATCGACATCGTGTCGCCGATCGGCAAGGGCCAGCGGGCCCTCATCGTCGCGCCTCCCCGCACGGGCAAGACGGTGCTGTTGCAGAACATCGCGCAGTCGGTCACGGCCAATCATCCCGAATGCTATCTCATCGTGCTGTTGATCGACGAGCGGCCGGAGGAAGTCACGGACATGCAGCGTTCGGTCAAGGGCGAAGTGGTGTCCTCGACCTTCGACGAACCCGCCACCCGTCACGTGCAGGTCGCCGAGATGGTCATCGAAAAGGCCAAGCGCCTGGTCGAACATGGCCGGGATGTGGTCATCCTCTTGGATTCGATCACCCGCCTCGGCCGCGCCTACAACACCACCGTTCCCTCCTCGGGCAAGGTTCTCACCGGCGGCGTCGATGCCAACGCGTTGCAGCGTCCGAAGCGGTTCTTCGGCGCGGCGCGCAACATCGAGGAAGGCGGATCGCTGACCATCATCGCCACGGCGCTGATCGACACGGGGTCGCGTATGGACGAGGTGATCTTCGAGGAGTTCAAGGGGACCGGCAATTCCGAGATCATCCTCGACCGCAAAGTGGCCGACAAGCGGACCTATCCGGCGATCGACATCGCCCGTTCCGGCACCCGCAAGGAGGAACTGCTTGTCCCGTCCGACATCCTCAAGAAGATGTATGTGCTGCGTCGTATCCTCAACCCGATGGGCACGGTCGACGGCATCGAGTTCCTGCTCGGCAAGTTCCGCGAAACCCCGAAGGGCAACGGTGCCTTCTTCGAATCGATGAACACCTGACGGACGAGCCGCTTTCCGCGGGCGGACATCCGGCATGAGCGAGCCCACGATCTTCGCGAGGGGCTCAGGCAGCGGCCGCGCGGCCGTCGCCATCATTCGCGTTTCCGGCCCCGCCACCGCCGAGGCCATCACGCGGCTCGCCGGCCGCCTTCCCGCGCCACGCGCCGCAAGCCTGCGCACCTTGCGAGACGCCCAGGGCGAGACGCTCGACCGGGCGCTGGTGCTCTGGTTTCCTGCCCCAAGGTCCTTCACGGGCGAGGACGCTGCCGAGTTGCAGCTGCACGGCGGACGCGCCGTCGTCGACGGCGTTCTCGCTGCCCTCTCCGCGATAGCGGGGCTGCGGCCGGCGGAACCCGGCGAGTTCACCCGCAGAGCCTTCCACAACGGCAGGATGGACTTGCCCGAGGTCGAAGCGCTGGCGGACCTCATCGAGGCGGACACCGCGGCACAACGCCGCCAGGCAATGCGCCAGCTCGACGGTGCCCTTGGCCAGTGGGCCAGAAAACTGCGGGCAGCCTTGATCGAGGCACTGGCGCTGTCGGAAGCCTGCATCGACTTTTCGGAGGAAGAAGATCTTGTCACGGACTTCGCGGACGAACTCCGGCGGGTGGTTGCCACCGTGGACCGCGACATCGGGACGCAACTGGCCTCGGCAGGACGGGGCGAAAAGCTGCGCGAGGGCCTCGTCGTCATCATCGCGGGCCCGCCCAACGTCGGCAAGTCGGCCCTCCTCAACCGTCTCGCGGGCCGCGATGTCGCCATCGTCTCCGCCCATGCCGGGACGACCCGCGATGCGATCGAGGTCGATCTCGACCTCGGCGGCCACGTGGTTCGCTTGGTCGACACCGCGGGCCTCAGGGAGACCTCGGATCCCGTGGAACAGGAGGGTATCGCCCGCGCCCGGGCCAGGGCGGCATCGGCCGATCTGGTGCTGTGGCTCGACGATGGCTCGGGGGATGCCGGGGATCGGCCCGCCGGCCACGATAAAGCCTGGACACTTGCGACCAAGGCCGACCTTGCAAGGCCCCGCCGGGCACCCGGCGATCTTGCCGTTTCGGCCGCGACCGGCCAAGGCATCGAAAAACTCGTCGCCAGGCTCTCCGACTTTGCCGCTCATAGCCTCGCCGGGGGCGAGACGGCGCTGGTGACGCGCCTGCGTCACCGCCAAGCCCTGGAGGCGGCTCACCGCCACCTCTCCATCGTTCGGCTGAGCCCCGGTCTGGCGGCGGAGCTGATCGCGGAGGAGCTTCGCGGCGCCATGACGAGTCTCGAAAGCCTCGTCGGAACCGTCAGCGTCGAGGATGTTCTCGGCGGCATCTTCGCCCGGTTCTGCATCGGCAAGTGATGTTTCACGTGAAACCCGCCGCCGATCTTTCGCCCGGGACGTAAGCGCCGTATAGGAAGCGGCCAGCGACCTTGCAGGTCGCCTTATTGCCGAGCAAACCGATGAACCTCCCTGTCGACGTCGTCGTGATCGGCGGCGGCCATGCCGGATGCGAAGCCGCCGCCGCAGCAGCCCGCATGGGCGCCGCCGTAGCGCTCGTCACGCAGCGGCTCGACGCCATCGGGTCCCTCTCCTGCAATCCTGCCATCGGGGGTGTCGGCAAAGGGCACCTCGTCCGCGAGATCGATGCGCTGGATGGTTTCATGGCCAAGGTCGCTGATCGCAGCGGCATCCAGTTCCGCGTTCTCAACCGTAGCAAAGGCCCCGCCGTGCGTGGTCCCCGCGCGCAGGCCGACCGGACGCTCTATCGCGAGGCGATGCGGGACGCCCTGCGGACCACGCCCCGTCTGTCGCTGATCGAGGGCGAGGCCGAGGGGTTCGTGATGCGCGAGGGACGCGTCTCCGGCGTCGTCACGACCGACGGCCGCGTGCTCTCTTGCGCCGCCGTGGTTCTGACCGCAGGCACCTTCTTGCGCGGCATTATTCACATCGGGGCGCGGCGCGTCGCGGCTGGACGGATCGGCGAACAGCCGTCGCTCGGCCTGTCGGATGCCTTGGAGGCGCATGGGTTCGATCTCGGTCGCCTCAAGACCGGCACCCCGGCACGGCTCGATGGCAGGACCATCGACTTCGCCGGTCTGGAGCGACAGCCGGGCGATGCCGTGCCCGAACCTTTCTCGAGCCTCACCGCCGCCATCGAGACGCCGCAGCGCGACTGCTTCATCACCCGCACGACGGCACTGACGCACGACGTCATCCGCCGCAACCTCGATCGGGCGCCGCTGTTCTCGGGCGCCATCACGAGCCGGGGACCGCGCTATTGCCCCTCGATCGAGGACAAGGTCACGCGCTTCGCCGACAAGGAAAGCCACCAGATCTTCCTCGAACCCGAAGGTCTTGACGATCCGCTCTACTACCCGAACGGCATCTCGACCTCCCTGCCGGCCGATGTGCAGCAGGCGTTCATCCGGACCATTCCGGGGCTCGAGCGGGTCACGATCGCGCAGCCCGGCTACGCCATCGAATATGATTTCGTCGACCCGCGGGAATTGCTGCCAAGCCTCGAGACCAAGCGTCTCCCGGGACTCTTCCTGGCGGGGCAGATCAACGGCACGACGGGATACGAGGAAGCCGCGGCGCAAGGCCTCGTGGCCGGTCTCAATGCCGCGCGAAAGGCCGGGGCGGGCGACCCCATCCTGTTCGATCGGTCGCGCTCCTACATCGGGGTCATGATCGACGACCTCGTGACACGGGGCGTCACCGAGCCCTACCGCATGTTCACGTCACGCGCGGAGTATCGCCTGACGCTTCGCGCGGACAATGCCGATCAGCGCCTGACCGCGCTCGGCCGCGAATGGGGTTGCGTCGGCACGGCGCGCGCGGGCGCCTATGAGCGAAAGATCGCGGCCATCGAGGCAACCCGGGCCGTCGTCCGGGACCTCAAGGCGACGCCCCAGGAACTTGCAAGGCAGGGCATCGTCGTGAGCCACGACGGCGTCCGCCGAAGCGCTTTCGAGCTCCTGTCCTATCCGGGCATCGAAACCGCGCAGCTCGAACGCCTGTGGCCGCAGCTCGCCTCGGTGCCGCTCGACGTCATGGCGCAGATCGAGGCCGACGCCAAATATGATGTGTATCTCGACAGGCAGGCCTCCGATATCGCGCGGACCCGCGAAGCCGAGGCGCTGGGGCTGGCGACCGATCTCGATTACGCGGGGATCTCCGGCCTCTCGCGCGAACTCAGCGACAAGCTCGGCGCCACGCGGCCGGCGACGATCGGGCAGGCCAGGCGCATCGAGGGGATGACCCCGGCGGCCTTGACCCTCCTCCTGACCCGCTCGCGCCAGCGCCGACCGTCCCGGTTCGAGCAGGCCGATGCGGCGGTCTCCTGAACGAGGCAGACCGAACGGCCTCGACCTCGACGCCGACCGGCTGGCGGCCTTGAGATCGATGGACGTTTCACGTGAAACGGAACAGCGCCTCGGCGTCTATGTCGACCTGTTGCGCCGCTGGCAGAGCGTCAAGAACCTTGTCGGACCCTCGACGCTGCCGCAGGTCTGGACCCGCCATATCGCCGATTCGGCGCAATTGGTGCCCCTGGTACCAGAGGCGATCCGCTGGATCGACATGGGCTCCGGGGCTGGGTTCCCTGGCATGGTGATCGCCATCCTGCTCCAGGGGCAGGGCCGCCGCGACGCCGTGGTGCATCTCCTCGAGAGCAACAGCCGCAAATGCGCTTTCCTTCGAGAAGTCGTGCGCGAGGTCGGTTGCCCCGCCGCCGTCCACGACGCGAGGGTCGAGGACGTGATCGGCACGATCGAGGATGTCGATGTCGTGACGTCCCGCGCCCTCGCG
>CAXSEU010000048.1:0-9519 GCA_964236485.1 uncultured Lichenihabitans sp.
CATTTCGTCATCGCCCCAGGGCGATGACGAAATCGTGTCCGGCGAGAACGACGTCCGGGGTCATCGGTCCCGGCGCCGGACACCATTTCGTCATCGCCCTGGGGCGTGCCGGATCGCCCGGGGGTCGACGGCCCAGCAATGCCCCAGCGATCAGCTCGGCGCTGCCGTAATGATCCGCCATGTCGAACGTGTCGAAGCCCACCGCCGCATAGGTGGCCAGCGCATCGGCGCCCGCCACGGGGTCGAGGACCCGGCCATCACGCTCCTGGTCCGCCACCTGCCAGAGGCCGGTGACGATGCGACTGATCTCGAGATCGGGCGCCAGTGCGATGCGAGGCGGGGCGACCCACGCCGCCCGAACGCCGCTCACTTCCCGCCGAGCTTCGCCTTGAGGGCGTTGACCTCCTCGGTGCTCATCTCGCCGGTGGTCGTCACCTTGCCGTCCGCGATCTTCCACAACCGGAAGGGTCCGGTGATGTCGCCGTAACGGTCGAAAGAGACCGGCCCGATGACGCCCTCGTAGCGGATCGGCTTGCCATCCTTGATGAGGCCCAGGGCCCTGGTGAACTCGGCCTTGCCGGCGCCGACCGGCGTGCCGTTCGGATCGACCGCCTTGAAGATCGCGTCCCGGATGGCTAGCGGGTCCCGCGAGGGCGCGATGGCGATGGCGAGGCCGACGATGGCACCCGCGTCGTAGGACCGGTCCGCCGCCGGGTTGGCCGGATCGAGACCGGAGAAGCCCTTGTAGTTCTCGTTGAAATATCGGGTCGAGGCGGTCGGGCTCGTACCGGACGACGTACCATAGGCGTCATTGAGGTATTCGGCGCCGACGCTGGTGATGAAGTCGGCGCTGTTCAGTCCGTCGTTGAGCAGGAACTTCTTGGGGCCGCCGCCCGAAATCCAGGCGCGCGCGATGGTGGCGCCGTCGACCGGGGTCGAGACGAGGTAGAGCCCGTCCGGCTCCCCCGCCATGGCGGCCGTCGCTTCCGAATCGTAGCTGGGCTGTTTCTCGTTATACGGGACCGTCGTGGTGATCGTGCCGCCGAGCGCCTTGTAGGCGGCGGAAAACTCCTTCGACAGGTTGCTGCCGAAATCGTTGTTGACCGCGATGATGGCGATCTTCTTGAAGCCCTGGTCCACGGCGTATTTGGCCGCGGCGACGCCCTGCAACGCATCCGAGGTGATGGTGCGGAAGAAGATGCCGTTGGTCTTGCCCTGCCGCCCGAGCTCGGTCAGCGTCGGCGAGGAGGCGGCGGGCGACACCTGCACCACCTTGGCCGGGGCGGTCACGGCGGTGAGGATCGGGATCGTCACCGACGAAATTATGCCGCCGATGATCACGGGCACGTGTTTCACCTGGACGAGCTGCGTCGCGGCATCGACCGCCAAGGTCCCGGTGCTGTGCGAGTCGCGCGTGTCGGTGACAAGCCGGCAGCCTTGCGCGCCGCCCGCCTCGTTGAGGTCGCGGAACGCCATCTCGACGGATTTCGCGCCGGCCTGCCCATATTCGCCCGCCGGACCCGTGAGTTCCATGACGAGGCCCACCGTGATGGAACATTCGGCCGCCCGTGCCGCCGGACCGGTCGAGGCGAGGGCGAGCAGGCTTGTGGTCAGCAGGAGGGCGGCGCGCATGGGATCGATCCTCAGGTCGGGACGGCGTTGAGATTGTATTTCATGATCGAGCCGTGTCGACCGTTTCGATCGCGCTCGAGCGTGTAGGTGTCGCCTCGAGGGCCGAGACGCCGATGGAGCACCGCGTCGAGTTCGGCGTGATCGGCGTGGCTGAGGCGCAATGCGCCGATGCGCCCGTTGGCGGCCGCATGGGCCGCGTCGCGGGCACCGACGATGACGGCGGCGACCTGGGGCCTGTCGAGCACGGCGCGGCTCGCCACCGTGGCGATGTCGACTCCGTGGCGGTCGGCGACGCGGCGGCAGGCGCGCAGCAAGGCCTGGAACAGGTCCCAGCCGCCGAAATCGTCGATGATGAGCTTGTATTTGGTCAGCGAGCGGTTTTCGAGCGCACCCGTCGGCTCGGGCGCCCCGAGCCAGTGGTCACCCAGAAAGCCGCCCGCCACCGTGCCATAGCAGAGCAGCACCACGTCGTGTCCCGCCGCGAGGGCGGCGAGCCCGTTTTCCGGCCGCGCGTCGAGCAGCGAATATTGCGTCTGCATCGACATCAGCGGCACGCCCGCCGCGAGGATCGCCGCGAGATGCGGCGTGTCGAAGTTGGTCGCGCCGAGGAACCGGATTTTCCCGGCCCGGCGGATGTCGTCGAGCCACACCAGGGTCTCGACGGCGCCCGGAACGGCGTAGTCCCACCAATGGAACTGCACGAGGTCGAGCCGCTCGACGCCGAGCCGGCGAAGCGACTGGTCGACCAT
Source organism: uncultured Lichenihabitans sp. (assembly GCA_964236485.1). Classification (GTDB taxonomy): domain Bacteria; phylum Pseudomonadota; class Alphaproteobacteria; order Rhizobiales; family Beijerinckiaceae; genus Lichenihabitans. Next base: position 2,382 of record CAXSEU010000048.1, read on the forward strand.
GCCCTCGACATAGGTCTTGTTGAGCGTGGCGAGACGATCGAGGTCGGGGACGAGCTTGGTGTGGACCTTGAGCCGCCGCGCCACATCGCTGCCGCGCTGCGCCGCGAGCCTTGCCCGGAAGGCGCCGATCAGCGCTTCGACGCCGACGTAGATATCGGCGCAATCGAAGGTCGTGATCCCGGCCTCGAAGGCGGCTTCGAGCGCCCCGAGCGCCTCGTCCGGCGGAATCGCCCCGTGCCCTCCCGCCAACTGCCAGTTGCCGCGAATGACGCGCGAGATGGCGTAGCCCGGCCGCGGCTCGATGGTCTCCATCGTCAAGGCGCGTCCGGCAGCGGCACCGCCGTCGTTTCCGCATGGGAAAAGCGCCGTAGCGCCGTCCGCCGGATGCGCAACCGGGTGCCGCAGTTCGGGTCCGGACAGGCGATCTCGGTGTCGGTGGTCATCCAGTCGTTGGGGTGGGCGGGGCGCTGCTTGGCGGCGAGCAGGGGCAGCACGGCGGCCAGCGCATAGATCGAGATCCCCTGCCCCGGCGGCAGCGTCAGCATCTCGCCCGACAGCTCGAAGTGGTCGCCCGGCCGGGCGCCGCAATAGACCGGTGCGCCCGGCGGCACCACGACATCGATGCGCAGATCGAAAAGGTCGAAGCCGTCGTCCGGCACGCATGATCCTTGATTGAAGAGACGGAACGCATAAGGTCCCGCCGCGAAATAAAGGTCAAGGCATGGTGTCGGCGGCGCAAGGGATCGTTTCGTGATGACGGCGACATCGCCGCCGCCGCTGCTCGAGGTGCAAGGCGTGTCGAAGCGCTTCGGCGGCGTCGCGGCCGTGGATGGCCTATCCTTCGCGGTGCCCCGCGGGAGCATGGTGGGGCTGATCGGGCCGAACGGCGCCGGCAAGACGACGATGTTCGATCTCCTGGCCGGCACGCTGCGGCCGACCGAAGGCACCATAAGGTTCGACTCGCGGGCGATCGGCGGCCTGCCGCCCCATCGCCGCATGGGACTCGGGCTTGGCCGGACATTCCAGATCCCGAAGCCGTTCCCGGCGATGAGCGTCCTCGAGAACGTCATGGTCGGCGCGCAGGGGCAGATCGGGGAGGCGCTCCTGCCGAACTGGCTGTCGCCCGGGCGCGTCGCCCGGCAGGAGCGCGACATCCGCGACCGCGCCGTGGCCCTGCTCGATTTCGTCAGCCTGTCCCCCCTCATGTCCCAGCCGGCACGGGTCCTCTCGGGTGGGCAGCGCAAACTGCTCGAACTCGCCCGCGTCCTGATGGCCGGTCCGAAACTGCTGCTGCTCGACGAGCCGGCGGCCGGCGTCAATCCGGGCCTGCTCGAAACCATCATCGACCGGATCGAAGCCATCAACGCCCGGGGAGTCACGGTGCTGCTGATCGAGCACAACATCGACATGGTGACGCGGCTCTGCGCCAAGGTCTTCGTCATGGCCCAGGGCCGGATGCTCAGCGAGGGCACGCCGGACGCCGTGGCGCGCGACCGGCGCGTCCTCGAGGCCTACCTCGGGACTGGCGGCGCGTGAACGGCGGCCCCGCCCCCCTCCTCGCGGCCGAAGCCGTCGTCGCGGGCTACGAGCCGGACCTTCCGATCGTCAACGGAGCGTCGCTCGGCGTCGCGGCCGGCGAGATCCTGGCCGTGCTGGGGCCCAATGGGGCCGGCAAATCCACCTTCATCAAGGCCATCGCGGGGCTGGTGCCCATCGGGGGCGGGCGCATCACGTTCGAGGGCCGCGACATCACCCACCTTGCGGCCCACCGCAGACTCGGCCTCGGGCTCGCCTTCGTGCCTCAGACCGAGAACGTCTTCGCCCGGATGAGCATCGCCGACAACCTGCGCATCGCGGGGGATGCGCTGTCCGACAAGAAGCGGGCGCCTGAACGCATGGCCGCGATGTTCGAGACCTTCCCGGATCTCGCCCGGCAAAGGGGGCTCCTGGCCGGGCGCCTATCGGGTGGCCAGCGGCAGATGCTGGCGGTGGCCCGGGCCCTGATGGCCGAACCGCGCGTGTTGATGCTCGATGAGCCGTCGGCCGGGCTGTCGCCGAAGCTCGTGGACGATGTCCTGAACCGGCTCGCGCGGATCAGGGACCAAGGGGTCGCCATCCTCCTCGTGGAGCAGAACGTTCGGGCCGCGCTGGCGGTGGCCGACCGGGCGCTGGTGCTGGTCGAAGGCCGCAACCGGCATCAGGGGCCGGCCCGCGCCCTGGCCGAGTCCTCCGACATCGCGGTGCTCTGTTTCGGCAAACGCGCGCCCGCCGACGTCGTCCCATGAGCCCGCAATTCCTGGCCGACGGCGTCATCGCCGGAGCCACGATCGGGCTCGGCGCCATCGGCGTGACCTTGACCTACTCGATCCTGCGCTTCGCCAATTTCGCCCACGGGGAGTTCATCTCCTGGGGGGCCTACCTGACCCTCCTGACGAGCGGCCTTATAGGACTTGCGGCCGGGCAGGGCGCGGCGCTGCCGATCGCGCCGTTCTCGTTCGGGTGGGCGGTTCTCGGCGGCGCCGCGGTGGCGATGCTGCTGACCGGCGGCCTCGCGCTGGCGCTCGACGCCGTGCTGTTTCGCCGCCTGCGGCGCAAAGGCGAGACCATCATCGCCATCATCGCCAGCTTCGGCGCCTCGCTGGCGCTGCGCAGCCTGCTCGAAGCGATCTTCACATCGCGTCCCGCCTATTTCACCCGGCAATTGCAGATCGCAAGGCCGCTCGGCTTCGGCCTCAGGGCCACGCCGAACCAATTGGCGCTCGTCGCGGCGACGCTGGTGCTTCTCATCGCGGTCCACCTCATGTTGACGCGGAGCCGGATCGGCCGCGCCATGCGGGCCGTCAGCGAGAACCCGAGCCTCGCCCGCGTCAGCGGCATCGACGTCGACCGCGTCATCCGGACAACCTGGCTGCTCGGCGGGGCCTTGGCCTGCGCGGCCGGTGTCGCGGCCGGTCTTCTGGTGCAGATCCGGCCCTCCATGGGCTTCGACCTGCTGCTGCCGCTGTTCGCGGCGGCGATCCTCGGCGGCATCGGCTCGGTGCCGGGCGCCGTTCTGGGCGGGCTCGTCGTCGGCCTGTCGGAGGCCGCGGCCGTCGCCCTCGTGGGGGCGCAATGGCGCGGCGCCGTGGCCTTCGCGATCCTCATCGCGGTGCTGCTGGTCCGGCCCGCCGGGATCTTCGGGACGCCGGAATGACGCTGGACCTCCTCGGCTACGGGGCCTTCTTCGGCACCACCGCGCTGACCTATGCGATCATGTGCCTGGGCCTCAACCTGCAATGGGGGCAGACCGGGCTCTTCAACGTCGGCATCGCCGGATTCGTGGCGATCGGCGCCTACGTGTCGGCACTGCTGACCACCCCTCCGAGCGCCGCGCATCTCGGCGGGTTCTCGCTTCCCCTTCCGGTGGGCTGGGCCGGCGCCATGGCGGCGGCGGCCCTCGCGTCGTGGCTGGTCGGCGGGCTGACGCTGCGGCTGCGCGCCGACTATCTCGCCATCACGACATTCGGCATCGCGGTCGCGGTTCAACTCACCTGCCTCAATGCGGAGCGGCTGACGGGCGGTCCCTTCGGCATCAGCTTCATCCCCCGCCCCTTCGGCGACCTCGCCGACCGGCCGCTCCCGTTCGGCCTCGCGAATCTCGGGGTGACGGCCGCGGTGGCGGGGCTGGTGTTCCTCGCCCTGGAGCGCCTGGCGCATAGTCCCTGGGGCCGCGTGCTGCGCGCCATCCGGGAGAACGAGGCCGCCGCCGCCGCGCTCGGCAAGAACGCCACGCGCTACCGGCTGCAAGCCTTCGCGCTCGGGGGCGCCATCATGGGGCTCGGGGGCGCCGTGCAGGCTCATGCCATCGGCTTCATCGCTCCGGACAATTACCTGCCGGCGCTGACCTTTCAGGTGTGGACCATGCTGATCGTCGGCGGCGCCGGCAACAACCGCGGCGCGGTCGTCGGCGCGGTCCTGATCTGGGCCCTGTGGAGCGGCTCCGGCGCGGCCATCACGGCCATCGTGCCGGCCGATCAGCAGGCGCGTGCGGCCGCCCTGCAGGTGGTCGCGATCGGGGTGGTGCTGTCGGGGGTTCTGCTGGCCCGGCCACGCGGCCTCATCGGCGAGCGCACGGACGTGTCGCGGCATGCCGGGGTTTGAGCTCACTGGTAATCCGGGATCCCCGGCATGGTGGAGAAGCCGGTCAGGGTCCGAACCCGACGCATCCAGCGCCGCAAGGCCGGGTAGGCCTCGTGATCGATGCCGATGTCGCGGCTGAGCGCGATCGAAGGGAAGAGGGCGAGGTCGGCCAGCGTCGGGCCATCCCCGACGAACCAGGCCGCGTCGTCGAACTCCCGGGCCGTCATGTGGTCGTCCATGACGCGGAAACACCTGAGGGACGCGGCCTGCGTGGCAACCGCGTCGGCCGGCTCCCCGAACATGGCGTGCCGCCGCGCCAGTACGGGTGCCGCGAGGTCGCGGGCCGAGAACGTCAGCCAGGTCATCACCTGGCCGAACCCGTCCGGCGCGCGTGGAAGCCAGGTCCGTTCGGGCTCGTGGCGCTGCGCCAGATAGGCCATGATGGCCTCCGCGTCGCGCAGCACCAGCGGTGTTCCTGCGCTGCGGTCGATCAGGATCGGCAGGGTGCCCAGCGGGTTCAGCGCCAGGAGCGGAAGCCGCCGCTGTTCGGCGCCCGGTATCATGTTGACCGCGATCCTCTCGAAGGCGATGCCCATGGCGGCCAAGATCAGCCGCACCTTGTAGCAGCCTTCGTCGAACTCGAAATCGTACAGCGTGATGGCGTTCATCGGGCGGCCGCCCGGCTTGCCGCGGCGGCTTCAGCCCGGCGCCGCACGGCTTCCAGCCAGGCCGACAGGCGCGGCCGGCAGGCTGCGCGGTCCCCGTCCTCTTCCCCCACGAGGAGGACGTGAAGGCAGGTTTCGCCGGGCGCGAGGTTCTGCACGGCGAGGACGAGGCTCTCGCCGCCCATGAGGAGCCGGACCAGCGCGCCGGCTCGAACCACGCCGACGGGCTTGTCGCCGGCCGGCAGGGCTTCGGTCGTGACGGCGGCCAGAACCTCCGCGTCGTCTGCCCCGATGGTGATGCTGCGCACGGCCGTCGTGGCGAGGTTCTGCCTCGGAGGGATGGCGCTATCCTCTGGCGTTCCGCGGGAAGCCCAGAGGATGCCGAGCCGCTCGACGCAGGCGTAGCGGTCAACCCTGATGGTCTCCGGCACCTCGAGGCTCGGGTGGGCGGGGATATACCGGCATTGCCCGGCCGCGTCGAACTGCCATCCGTGGTAGAGGCAGGCGATCCGGTCGCCGCGGACGAAGCCGAAGCTGAGGCGCATCCCCCGGTGCGGGCACCTGTCCTCCCAGACATGGCAGGCCCCGGCGGCGTCGCGCCAGACCACGACCTCGCGCCCGTCGAGGCGCGTCCCGGTCGATGGGCCAGGATCGAGGCTCGCCACCAACGCCACCGGGACCCAACCCGACGGGGCCGCCCCCGAGCTTTCCCGGCGGTCAGCCATCGACGGTTCCCGTCACGGCTGCGCCGGGCCGTCTCGCCGCGTCACGTCGAGGACGAGGCAGTCCAGGGGACCGAGGCTGCAGGCCATTTCGAAGGCATCGATGAGGTCCGGCTTTCCAGCGACGCGAACGCAAAAGCGTTCGGGTCCGGCGTCCTCGATCCAGGCGTCGAGGTCGAGTCGGGCCGCACGATGATCGACGAAAGCCCGAAAGGTCCGGGACGCGAACCGGCCCGAGAATTCGATCCACGATGTCGACCTCATAGGGCCGTGGCCTCTCCGCTTCGAGGGAAGTCGGGATGCAGGAAGCACGCCATTGAGGGAGCCGGAGTCATTGTTGACGGACGCCTCGGTTGCGCCGATGACTGCTGACATGGAACGACGGTCAGCGACACTCCCCCACGGCTTGATCGGTCTAGGGCTTTATACACCCGCCGAGGCCGGACGTCTGTTGCAGGTGAGTTCGGCGAAAATCCTGAGATGGCTCCGGGGTTATCAGGTCAACGGCGTGCATTAAGAAGGCTCTTTGGAAACCTCAGGTGGATCTGGGCTCCGAAGGCGTATTTTTGGGTTTTCGCGACCTTCAAGAGGTGCGGGTCGCCGCAGCCTTCATATCCCAGGGGTTGAGTCCGCAGCGCGTTCGACAAGCGATCGACCTTGCGCGAGACTTGGTCTCGGACGAGCGGCCGCTATCGACGACCCGCTTCAAGACCGATGGCCGCTCTGTGTTTCTTCAGGTCATCGAGGAGGACGGCCAGACCAGACTGCTCGACCTCTTCAAGAAGCAATTCGCTTTCCGCGAGATCATCGAACGAAGTCTGACGAACGTCGACTATGACGTGTCTGGAACGCCGTCGCAGTGGTGGCCGCTCGGGCGAGCCAAGTCGATCGTCGTCGATCCCACACGCTCCTTTGGACAGCCGATCGAATGCGAGACGTCTGTTCCATCGGCGATACTCGCCTCGGCGGCAGGAGCGGAAGGATCGGTTGAAGCGGCAGCTTCCGTCTGGGATGTCCCGGTGAGGGCCATCCGGCGGGCGATCGCGTTCGAACGCGAGATGCGGTACGGAAGGCGGCTTGAGGGTTTTCTTCGATAATTGCACCTCTCCGGCGCTGGCCTCCACCCTGCACGGCTTCCTCGGGCATCTTGGTCATTCCGCCGCGCACATAAAGGATGTGCCGTGCGGACGGCATGCAACGGATCTGGACTGGATCGTTTACCTCTACGCAAGCGGCGAGGACTGGCTCATCCTGACAGGCGACCTGCGGATCCAACGCAACCGAGCGGAGCGGGTGGCGTTTCGGCAGGCTGGTCTCAAAGGCATCGTGCTGGCTCCTGCGTACCAGGCCCTGTCAATCAACCAGAAGGCTTCATTTCTTCTGTGGCGCTGGCCGATGTGGTGGGCATTATCCGACTGACGGCCCCTCCCTTCATCTTCGAGTTGCCGGCGCATCGGTCCAGCCGGATCAGAGCGCTCCCCCTATGAAACATGCGGCAGGCGGCATGGGCCTTGCAAAATCGGGCGGAACCAACCGGACACCGGCGCGGCCAAGGACTCCAAGGGGAGGACGCCAGCGGCTCGGTCCGGATCCAGACGAACGTCGCCGGCCAGGAGCGCGTCGGCCGGGTGC
>CAXSEU010000048.1:9529-12902 GCA_964236485.1 uncultured Lichenihabitans sp.
GCGTCACCCGACACGCCGCCGGCTCCTGGCCGCCGGTGCCGCGGCCGGTTCGTCCCTGCTGATGCCGGGACTCGCGCGGCCCGCGCGCGCGGGGGCGACTTTCCCGGCCGTCAAGGAGCAGGACGCCGTCTTCGCGTTCGGCCACGTCGGACCGGTCACGGACCAGGGCTGGACCTCCACCCATGACCAGGGGATGAAGGCCGTGCGGGAGGCCTTCCCCAAGGCCAAGACGCTGTTCGTCGAGAGCATCCCCTATTCGGCCGACGCCACGCGCATCTTCCGGCAGTTCGTCCAGCAAGGCGCGAACCTGGTCTTCGCGACGTCGAACTATGGGGACTTCCTGTACGAAGTGGCCGATCAGGCGCCCGAGGTCGGCTTCTTCGAATGCGACGGACGGCGCACCTCGGACAACATGGGCTGGTACTATGTGGCCCACTGGGACCCGACCTATGTCATGGGCGTGGCGGCCGGGATGATGAGCAAGACCGGCAAGCTCGGCTACGTCGCGTCCTTCCCGGTCGCGTCGGTATTCTCGGGCTGCAATGCCTATTTGATGGGCGCCCGGACGGTCAATCCTCAGGCAACGCTGCAGGTCATCACCATCAATTCCTGGTTCGACCCGCAAGGGGCGACGCAGGCTGGAACGGCGCTGATCGACAACGGCTGCGACTTCATCTTCGGCATCATGGACGAGCCGGGATATCTGCAGGTGGCGGAAAAGCGAGGCGTACCGGCGGCCATGTGGAACACCGACGTCCGCCGCTTCGGGCCAAAGTCCTATGTGACCTCGATCGTCCTCGACTGGAGCAAGTTCTACGTCGAACAGGCGAGGAAGCGCATCGACGGGACCTGGACGCCCTCCACCACCATCCTGCCCATGGGCGGCGGTGTCGACATCGACCCCTGGGGCGACTCGGTGCCGCAGGATGTGCGCCAGAAAGCCGACGCCGTGCGGACCCGGATCCTCGGCGGCTTCAACCCGTTCACGGGCGAACTCAAGGACAACAAGGGGCAGGTGCGCCTCAAGGCCGGGCAGACGATGGACCAGTTGGCCTTGTATAATTGGGATTGGGCCATCGAGGGCGTCCAGGGACTCAGCGCCTGACCTGAACGGACCGGCCCGAGTGCCTGAAGCGCTTCGTTCGGTGGCAGGCGCTCCCTCGCCGGCAGCGGGGAAGCAGGCGTCATCAGTCGGCGCCCCGCCGCTGGTCCTGCTGCGAGGGATCGGCAAGGTCTTTCCCGGCGTCATTGCAAATGCCGACGTTGATCTCGAGGTGAGACCGGGCGAGATCCATGCGCTCTTGGGCGAGAACGGCGCCGGCAAGTCGACGCTGATGAACATCCTCACCGGCATCTACCAGCCGGACTCGGGTGAGATCATCCTCGACGGCTACGCCAGGACCTTCGCGTCGCCGGTCGAGGCCATCGCGGCCGGCATCGGCATGGTGCACCAGCACTTCAAGCTCGTGCAGGCCTTCACGGTCGCGGAAAACATTCACCTCGGCTGGAGCGAGACGCCGCGGCTGGCCTCGGCGCAGGTGCTCGAAGCCCGCGCCGCCGCCTTGTCGGCGCGGTTCAACTTTGCGGTGCGTCCCGACGCCCGCGTCAGCGACCTCTCGGCGGGCGAGCAGCAGCGCGTCGAAATCCTTCGCGTCCTGGCCCGCAAGGCCCGGGTGCTGATCCTCGATGAACCCACGGCCGTGCTGACGCCCGGGGAGGCGCGCGAATTGTTCAGGGCGCTGCGGCGGTTCCGCGAGGGCGGCAATGCGGTGATCTTCATCAGCCACAAGCTCGACGAGGTGATGGACATCTCGGATCGCGTGTCGATCCTGCGCGGCGGCCGCAAGATCGCCACCGAAGACACGCGGAACTGCACCGCCCGGATGCTGGCCCAGATGATGGTGGGGCGCGAGATCGTGATCGGCGACATGCGCGATCGCGGCCCGGGCGCGGCCCCGATCTCGTCGGCGCCGGTGCTCGAACTCAGGGCGGTATCGGCCGTCGACGATCGCGGACTGCCCGCGTTGCGCGATGTTTCCCTTTCGCTTCACGCCGGCGAAATCCTGGGCATCGCGGGGGTCGCCGGCAATGGCCAGCGTCAGCTCGCCGAGGTCCTCACCGGCATACGCCGCCCGGAGGCGGGCGAGATCAGGCTCCGCGGCGAGATCGTGCCCGGCGGCGACGCGGCGGCCTTCGCCGACCTGGGCGTAGGCCACATCCCCGAGGATCGCCTGCGCAGCGGCCTCGCGCCCACCCTCAGCGTCGCGGACAATGCGGTGCTGCGCGAATACAAGCACCCCCCGCTGACACGCGGCTTCCTCTACCGACCGGGGGCCGCAACCGGCTTGGCACGTGCCATCGCGGCCGCGGCGGACGTCGGGGTCCCAGACTTCGGCATGCCCATCCGCAACCTCTCGGGCGGCAACCAGCAGAGGCTGGTCGCGCGGCGCGAGATGCGCGTCGCCACGAAGGTCCTCGTCGCCGCCTACCCGAGCCGGGGCCTCGACGTCGGGGCCATGAACACGATGCTGCGCTACCTCGTGGAATTGCGCGACGGGGGCGCCGCGGTGCTGCTGATTTCCGAGGAACTGGAGGAGCTCCTGAACCTTTCGGATCGCATCGCGGTGCTCTACGAGGGACGCGTGATGGGTGTCGTACCGGCAGACAACGCCGATGTGGAGACGCTTGGGATGCTGATGGGCGGGCGGGCATCGGCCGATGTCCGAGCCGCCAGGGTGGTTTGACCCGATGTGCGGTGCACAAGATCCCTCATCCCCCACTCCGGGGAACCTTCTCCCGCAAGGGGGAAAGGAAGGGTCGGTTCTGAGACGCTGGCGCCCCTTCTCCCCTTGCGGGAGAAGGTGGTCCGCAGGACCGGATGAGGGGTGCGGCGACAACCCATGACCCTGCGCCTCCAACGCCTGCCGCTCGCTCCCGCCGCCACCGCCATGATGGCGCGCTTCGCCGCCATCGCGCTGGCGCTGGTCATCTCCGGGCTGATCCTCGCGGCGGCGGGCGCCGATCCGCTGGCGCTCCTGCGACGCGTCCTCGTGTCGAGCTTCGGCTCGCGCTTCGGCCTCGAGGACCTCGGCCTCCTCGTCGCCCCCTTGATCCTGACCGGGCTCGCGGTGGCGGTCATGCAGCGCATCGGCCTATGAAACATCGGCGCGAAAAGTCAGTTCTACGCCGGCGCCTTCACTGCCACCGCGGTCGGCATCTTCACGAGCGACCCGCCATGGCTGATGCTGCTCGGCATGGGCCTTGCCGGCATGTTCGGCGGCATGGCGTGGATCCTGGTGCCCACGCTGGCGCGCGCCTACGCGGACGTCAACGAGCTCATCACGACGCTGCTGCTCAATTTCGTCGCAGTCCT
>CAXSEU010000049.1:0-856 GCA_964236485.1 uncultured Lichenihabitans sp.
CCTCCTTGGCACAGACGCCGGCGAGATGGGCGATCAGCACGTCGATTTCGATGCGGCGCAGGTCGAAGCGCTGGCAGCGCGAGCGCACCGTGACCGGGACCTTGTCGGCCTCGGTCGTGGCGAACAGGAACTTGACGTGGTCCGGCGGCTCTTCCAGCGTCTTCAGCAAGCCGTTGAAGGCCTGCTTGGAGAGCATGTGGACCTCGTCGATGATGTAGACCTTGGTGCGCGCCATCACGGGCCGATAGCGCGTCCCCTCGATCAGTTCGCGGACATCGTCGATCCCGGTGTGGGAGGCGGCATCCATCTCGACGACATCGACATGACGTGATTCGATGATCGCCTGGCAGTGCGTGCCGATCTCGTCCATGAGGATCGTCGGGGCGTCGATCCCTGGCAGCCCGCCGCCGGGGGGGCGATGGTAGTTCAGCGCCCGGGCCATGATGCGCGCGGTCGTGGTCTTGCCGACGCCGCGCACGCCGGTCAAGAGATAGGCTTGGTGGATGCGGTTCAGCGCGAAGGCGTTCGACAGCGTCCGCACCATCGCCTCCTGGCCGATCAGGTTGGCAAAGCTCGAAGGCCGGTACTTGCGGGCGAGAACCCGATAGGTCTTGTCGAGGGACAAAGATGAGCCATGCGCCTCGCGCGAGGCTGGTTCGAAAGGACGGGGCGTCTTCGGCTGCGGAGGCGGGCGGCACAGCGCAGACCCGGTAGGAGGCTGGACAGAGACCCGCTCGATCTCGTTAGGGCTGCTTCCTTCCGGATCTGACCCGGTTGGCGAGTGAAACGTCCACCGCCAACCTCCCGGGCCCTAGATGGCGCAAACCGGATCACGGCGCAAGGGATGGCCTGCGGT
>CAXSEU010000049.1:866-6582 GCA_964236485.1 uncultured Lichenihabitans sp.
CTCCCAGGCCCCGGTCCAGCCGCCACAGGCCAGAACCCGCGCGTCCGAACTCTCTTAGGCGCGCCGCGTTGGCCTCGCATCATGGTGTGAAGGAGAACAACGATGTTCATGCGCGTCGACAAGCTTCAGGCAGAGCTTCCCGCCCCGAAAAGGGCCGACCCCAACGCCGCCGCCGCCTTGCAGGAGCTCATGGGCGGCAAGTACGGTGAGATGTCCACCCTGAACAACTACATGTATCAAAGCTTCAACTTTCGTAGCAAGGCCAAGCTGCGCCCGTTTTACAGTCTCGTTGCCAGCATCACGGCCGAGGAACTCGGGCATGTGGAACTTGTCGCCAATGGCATCGCCATGCTGGCAAACGGCCCCGACAACCCGAAGAACGAGATGGGTGGCGCCGATATCTCCGGGGCGCCGTTCGAGGCCATGCAGGACCTCCGGCTGGCGGGTTCGTTTCTGTCAAACGGGGGCGGGGCCATGCCGATGAACAGCAATGGCGCCTCGTGGAACATGGATTTCGTGACGACGACCGGCAACGTGGTCGTCGACCTCTTGCACAACTTTCACCTCGAATGCGGCGCCCGCATCCACAAGCTGCGCGTCTACGAAACCATGAAGGAACCGACGGGCCGTGAAGTCTGCGCTTACCTCCTGGTCCGCGGCTCCGTCCATGCGCACGCCTATGCGCTCGCCCTGAAGCAGATCACCGGGGTCGAGATCGAAAAGATGCTGCCGACGCCCAACATCAACCTGGCGAAGATACCGGAGTGCCAGAAATACCTCGACGAAGGCTCCCACCGCCGGCTCTATACCTGGAGCCCCAACGACTACAAGGAGATGTCCGGCATCTGGGGCAATGGCGAACAGGCGCTCCCGGGGGATCCGCCGGGCAGTCTCGAAGTAGTGGACGGCATGCCCGAAGGCGGGAAGATCCATGACTTGACCGGCATCGCGTCGGCGTTCACCCCCGACTATGCCCCGGAGGAGATGTTCGAGATCGCGACGAAGCTCTACAAGGCTTCGCGCTGACGTTGCGGCGGCCCGACGCGCGGTGCCAGCTTGCCGGGCACCGCGTTGGGCACCCATCGGCGGGCCTTGTCTAACGATGGCCTACAGTCTGCACCCCCGCCTTGCGACCGATGCGATCCATATCGGCGAGTTCCGCTTGAGCCAGGTGTTGCTGATGAACGACAGCCGTTTCCCCTGGCTCGTCCTGGTGCCGCGCCGGGGGGACCTCGTCGAGATCGTCGATCTTCCCCAGGCCGACCGCGCCCAACTCATGGAGGAAATCGCCCGGTGTTCGGACGCGCTGAAGCGGCTCACGGCGGCGCCCAAGATCAACGTCGGCGCCATCGGCAATCGGGTGGCGCAACTGCACATCCATGTGGTGGCACGGTTCGACACCGACGCTGTCTGGCCGGAGGCGGTCTGGGGGCGTGGTTCACCGGTGCCGTATGAAGCGGAGGCTCGGCACGAGCGCGTCTTGGCGATTTCGAGGTCGCTCGGTCTGATGTAGAGCTCAGGTGGACCCTTCACCCTTCCGCTCAGGGCGGCCCTACCGAGAACCCCATGGATCCCACCGCGTTCGCACGAACGGCCTCGACCCTTGGGTTCGTTCACAATCGGCTCGACCGTCGTGCCAACAGCCGCGACGACGCAGCCCTGATGGCCGCGTTGCGCCAGCGGCTGGACGCCCGCGTTGCCATCGTGATCGAGGATGCCGTGGTCTTGCGCCCCGCGCCGAGAGGCGCGACGCCCTGGTTTTCCTCCGACGAGGCTTCGTCCCTCGGTGCCGCCGAGGAGACGGTGTTCCTCGGCCAGGACGAGGTCGGGCCTGCCTTCGCGATGCGCCTCGGGGATGTCGACGCCGCGGCGCTGTCCGCCTGGAGCGATGTCGTGGTTCTCAACCTTCGTGCCGTGGCGGTCGAGGATCGCGTGTCGGCGGCCGATCTCGGCGCCCTGGCGGAAGCCAAGGCGCTGCTGCACTGGCACCAGCATCACCGGTTCTGCTCCTCCTGCGGGGCGCCATCGCAATCTTCCGGCGCCGGCTGGCGGCGCGAATGCACGCGATGCGGCACCCATCATTTTCCGCGCACCGACCCTGTCGTCATCATGCTTGCCGTCGACCGGGACCGTTGCCTCATGGGGCGGCAGGCCCGCTTTCCGGGCGCCATGTATTCGTGCCTCGCGGGCTTTCTCGAGCCCGGCGAGACGGTGGAGGCGGCGGTGGCGCGGGAGATCGGCGAAGAGGCCGGCATCACGGTCGGCCGCGTCACCTATCTCGGCGCCCAGCCTTGGCCTTTCCCGGCCTCGCTGATGATCGGCTGCCTCGCCGAGGCGACCTCGACGGACATCACCTTGGATGAGCTCGAACTCGAGGACGCGCGCTGGTTCACGCGCGACGAGGCCAGGGCGATGCTGGCCGGTCGGCATCCGGAAGGCCTCACCTGCCCCCTGCCGATGGCCATCGCCCATCACATCCTGCGCGCCTGGGTGGACGGCGCGGCTTGACGCCCGGCAGCGGAACGGGATCGGTGGCATGCGGCCGGCGCGAGGATTGCAAGGCGCCGCGACAATGCCGTTGGTCGGCAGCCGGCAACCGTATTCTCAAGGGGAAGCATCGTGAACAGACAACATCCGGGCCGCGCCTCAGTCACCGTGGCGGTCATCCTGGCCGGCATGGCCTTCGGCAGGCTCCCGGCTCGCGCCGATGCCATCGACGACATCGCCAAGGCCGGCGTGGTCAAGGTGGGAGTGTTCGCGGATTTCCCGCCCTTCTCCTCCGTCGGGCCGGACATGAGCCTCAAGGGCTACGACGTCGACGTGGCCAAGGTCATCGCCGAAGCCCTGAAGGCGAAGCTCGAGCTCGTCAGCGTCACCGGCCAGAACCGCATCCCCTACCTGACCGAACACAGGGCCGATATCCTGCTCAGCGTCGGCTACAGCGCCGAGCGCGCCAAGGTCATCGCCTATTCGGTCGCCTATGCGCCCTACTACATTGCCGTGATCGGCCCGCATGCGCTCCAGGTCGCCGCCAAGGCCGACCTTGCCGACAAGTCGATCGCCGTCAACCGGGGCACGCTCGAGGACACGTCGTTGACCGAAGCCGCACCGCCTTCGGCGTCCATCAAGCGCTTCGACAACTACAACGCCGTCATTCAGGCCTTTCTGTCCGGGCAGACGCAACTCATGGTCGTCGGCAACGACGTCGGGGCGCAGGTGTTGGCCAAGCACGCTGATCTCAAGCCCGAGCAGAAGTTTCAGCTCCTGACCTCGCCGGACCACATCGGCTTGAACCGCGACGAGCCGCGGCTCAAGAAGCTGCTCGACGAAACTATCGCGAAGATGCTGGCCGATGGCAGCCTCGACGCCATCTCCAAGGCCTGGCTGCAGAAGCCGCTCGATCCGAAAGACCTCAAGGATTGAGCCCCTACGTCCTCGACTTCGGATGGCTGCGGGGCGCCGCCGGGGCGATCCTGGACGGCACCGTGACGACGCTGGTGCTGATCTTGGTGACAGCCGTGTCGGGGACGCTGCTGAGCATTCTCGGGGCGCTCGGCCGGCGTGGCCGGCGCGGCGCCATGGCGGCAGGGATCGCGGCATATGTCGAGTTGATCCGCAACACGCCTTTTTTGGTGCAACTCTTCGTCATCTTCTTCGGGCTGCCGAGCCTCGGCATACGGCTCGAACCGATGCCGGCGGCAATCCTGGCCATGACGCTCAACCTGGCGGCCTATGGCACCGAGATCGTCGGCGCGGGGCTCGACGCCGTCCCGGCCGGCCAGCGGGAGGCGGCTCGTGCGCTGGCCCTGCGTCCGCACCAGGCCTTCCTGGCCGTGGTGCTGCCCCAGGCCCTCAAGATCATCTTCCCGGCGCTGACGAGCCAGATCGTGATCACCATGCTGGAGTCGGCCGTGGTCTCGCAGATCGCGGTCAGCGAACTCACCTACCAGGCCGACCTCCTCCAGGCGCGGACCTTCCGGGCCTTCGAAACCTATCTCGTGGTGACGCTGATCTACCTCGGCCTCAGCATCGCGCTCCGGCGCGGCATGATAGCGGGAGGGCGCCGTCTCCTCGGGCCGCTGGCCTGAATGGAGTTCACCCTGTGGGACATCCTGCGCAACCTGCTGCTGGCGGCGCGATGGACCGTCCTTTTGTCCCTGGTGGCCTTCCTGTGCGGGGCGGGCGCGGGGCTTGCCGTCCTGCTGATGCGTGTCGGCAAGACCAGGCGGGCACGCCGCGCCGCAAGCCTCTACATCGCGGTGTTCCAGGGCACGCCGCTGCTGATGCAGCTCTTCCTCGTCTTCTTCGGCCTGCCGCTCGTCGGCCTCAGGATCGAGCCCTGGTCGGCCGCGGTGACGGGGCTGACGCTGTGCGCCAGCGCCTTCCTGGCCGAGATCTGGCGCGGCGGCGTCGAGGCCATTCCGCAAGGCCAGTGGGACGCGGCGGCCAGCCTCGGGCTGCACCGCCTCGGGCAGATCCGCCTCGTGGTTCTCCCTCAGGCCTTCCGCATCGTCCGCGCACCGACGGTTGGTTATCTGGTGCAACTCGTCAAGAGCACGGCGCTGACGTCGATCATCGGGTTCGAAGAACTGATGCGCGCCGCCAACGCCATCAACAACGCGACCTTCGAGCCCTTCACGGTCTACGGCTTCGTGGCCCTGATCTACTTCGCGATCTGCTTCCCGCTCACGGCCTATGGCCGCTTTCTGGAAAAGCCCACGGGCCGGGCAGCGCCGAGTGCGACGGCTTGAGGATCGCGGGTCCGTCCGGGACCTCCGGTAGGCAGCCTTGCCGAGCGAACGCCGCTTGCATAACTTCGGCTTGAGGGAACGGCCGTTGCCCTTGTGGCCGCGGGCGGCGTGCCAAGGAGGGCTGTCGGCGTGATGAGGAAACGCACGGTCGGGATCGGGTTGATCGGCTCGGGTTTCATGGGCAAGTCGCATGCGCTGGGGTTTGCCACGGCGCGGCGGGTGTTCGATCTGCCGTTCGAGGTCGATCTTGTGGTCCTGGCGGATGTCGATGCCCCTGCCGCCGCGCGGGCAGCGGGGGCGCTCGGATTTCGGCGCTCGACGGGGGACTGGCGCGACCTCTTGAGCGATCCCGAGGTCGAGATCGTCGACATCACCACACCCAACATCCTGCACCGTGACATGTCGCTGGCGGCGCTGGCGGCAGGCAAGTACGTCTATTGCGAGAAGCCGCTGGCGCCGACCGCCGCGCAATGCCTGGAGATGACCGAGGCCGCCGAGGCGGCCGGGAGACCGACGCAGGTCGGCTTCAACTACCTCAAGAACCCGATGCTGGGCCTCGCCAAGAGCATCATCGAGGGCGGCGAGATCGGCGAGCCGCGCACCTTTCGGGGCATCCACGCCGAGGACTATATGGCCGACGCCGCGGCGCCCTGGACGTGGCGGCTCGATCCGGCCGGCGGGGGCGGCGCGCTGGCCGACATCGGCAGCCACATCTTCGCGACCGCCCGCTTTCTGCTCGGGCCCATCGCGGAACTCGTCGCCGATATCGGCACGCCCGTCGCGGCGCGCCCGATCGGCCTCGGCGCCGCCGAAACCCGAGCGGTGGAGGTCGACGACGTCGCCCGCGTGCTGGTGCGCTTCGCGAGCGGCGCCTCGGGCAGCCTCGAGGCGAACTGGATCGCGACCGGCCGCAAGATGCAGCACGACTTCGAGATATACGGGTCGAAGGGCGGTATCCTCTTCAC
>CAXSEU010000049.1:6592-12853 GCA_964236485.1 uncultured Lichenihabitans sp.
TGCTTGCGATCGCCGCCCTGTTAGACGGGCCGAAGCGCTTCAACGAGCTCCAGGTCTACTACGCCGACGACAGGAGCGGCCGGCGCGGCTTCCGCACTATCTACGCGGGTCCTGAGCATGAGCCCTATGGTGCCTTCTGCGTCGCACCCGGTCACCAGATCGGCTTCAACGATCTCAAAGCCATCGAGGTGCGCGACTACCTCAGGGCCATCGCGGGCGGGCCCGCGGGCGCCGATTTCCGCGAGGGCTACGAGGTGCAAAAACTCGTCGAGCTCTCCTACAGGTCGGCCCGCGAACGCGCGTGGCTGAGCGTGTGAAACCCGGCAGCACTCACGGTTCGAGGGTCTTGGCGGTCTTTATGCGGAACGGGTGCGCCGGGTAGACCCCGAGGATGCGCACCTCACGCGAGAAGAAGGCCAGTTCCTCGAGGGCGAGCCGCAAGGCGGCATCCTCCGGGTGACCTTCGACATCGGCCAGGAACTGGGTGGCCGAGAACTCGCCTTCCACCATGTAGCTTTCGAGCTTGGTCATGTTGACCATGTTGGTCGCAAAACCGCCAAGCGCCTTGTAGAGCGCGGCCGGAACGTTGCGGACGCGGAACACGAAGGTGGTCACGACAAGTCCGTTGCCGGGCGCGGGCCGCGCGGGCGTCTTCGAGAGGATGACGAAGCGCGTGGTATTATGGGCTTCGTCCTCGACGTTCTCGGCCAGGATGTCGAGGCCGTAGAGGCCGGCCGCGAGGCGCGGCGCCAGCGAGGCGCGTGTCGGATCGCCCCATTCGGCGACCTCACGGGCCGAGCCTGCCGTGTCGCCCGCCACATGCGCCTGAAGGCCCAGGCGGCGGATGATCTTGCGGCACTGGCCGAGGGCGTGGACATGGCTGTGCACGTGCTCCAGCCGGTCCATCGTCGCACCGCGCAACCCCATGAGATGGAAATGGATTGGCAGGAAATATTCGCCGACGATGTTGAGACCCGAGCGCGGCATCAAGGCATGGATGTCGGCCACCCGGCCGGCCAGCGAATTGTCGATCGGGATCATGCCGAGGGTGGCGCGGCCCTCGTCGATGGCCGCGAAGGCGTCCTCGAACGTCGCGCAGGGGAGCGGGGTCCAGTCCGGATAGGCGTCGAGGCAGGCAGTGTAGGAATTGGCGCCGGCCTCGCCCTGATAGGCGATGGTCTTCTGTGTCATCGGGGGTCCAGCATGGCGCGGGCGCGCTCCAGTTCCGTGGGTGTGTCGACGCCGAGCGGCACGGTCTCGACGATCTCGACATCGATCCGCATACCAGCCTCGAGGGCGCGCAATTGCTCCAGTCTCTCCCTCCGCTCGAGCCGCGAAGGCGGCAGGGCCACGAAGCGCCGCAACGCCGCGCGGCGATAGGCATAAAGCCCGATGTGATGCAACAGCGGACCCTCGCCCCAGGGCGCGGCGACGCGGGTGAAATAGAGCGCCCGCAGGCGGGTGTCCGAGAGTCGCGTGCCGACGACCTTGACGATGTTGGCGTCATGCCGCTCCTCGTCACGCCGGATGACCGCCGCCAGCGTCGCGATGTCGACCGCCTCCTCCCCGGAGAGCGGCGCGATCGATCGGCGCACGGTTCGTGGATCGATGGTCGGCAAATCCCCCTGCAGGTTGACGACGACATCGTGATCGCCGCGCGGATCGAGCGCCTCGAGCGCTTCGTCGATGCGGTCCGACCCCGACGGGTGGTCGTGCCGCGTCATGGCGAAACGGCCCCCCACCGCCGCCACCGCGCTCACCACGTCGTCACTGTCGGTCGCCACGACCACCAGCCCCAATCCGGCTTCCACGGCCCGGCGCCAGACATGCACGATCATCGGCGTACCGTGGATGTCGGCCAGGGGTTTCCCCGGCAGCCGGGTCGAGGCCAAGCGGGCCGGAATGATCACGATCGGGTTCATGGCAAGGGGACACCGGCCACGCCGGAACGGCCCGCGCCGGGCGATTTCGGGTGCCAAAAAGTAGCGAGGACGCGCTTTTATACGTGTTGCCAAGCCTTCGGCAAAGTGGGTAATGGACGAAGCCTCGCCGGTTGATCTCACCCCTCCGTCGATCCTCGTGTCTCGTCGGCACGGCCATCAGGCGTCCTGACGTGCCTTAGACGGAGCCTTCCAGGTCATGGATTCTTTCGAAGTCAACAAGATCGCGGGCGCTGTCCTCGGGACGCTGCTGTTGACCATGGCTCTCGGCCTGTTCTCCGGCTTCGTCTATGCGCCGCCGGTTCCCACGAAGCCGGGCTACGATCTGCCGTTGGCGGCCGCGGAAACCAGCGGCGCGGGCGGGGCCAAGACCGCGGCCCCGGCGGAGCCGCTGCCCGTTCTGCTCGCCCATGCCGATGTGGCCAAGGGCTCCGCCCTCGCCAAGGCCTGCGGCGCCTGCCACAATTTCGAGAAGGGCGCCGGCGCCAAGGTCGGCCCGCCCCTCTACGGTGTCGTCGGCCGCGAGGTCGCCTCCGTGCCGGGCTTCGCCTATTCGGACGCCCTCAAGGGCAAGGGCGGGCAGTGGGACTATGACAAGATCAACGCCTTCATCACTTCGCCCAAGGGCTATGCGCCCGGCACCAAGATGACCTATGCGGGCGAGGCGGATCCGGCCAAGCGGGCCGACATCATCGATTACCTGCACACCTTGTCGGAAAACCCGGAGCCGCTACCCGCCGTTACGGAAATCGCCCCGGCGGCGGAGCCTGCGGAGAAGGGCTGAGCCGCAGGTCTCAGCTTCGGATCAATTGCCAGCCTCACGCCCATGCTTGACAGTGAGGATGACAGGATCCGCGCCGTCATAACGATAAAGAACCACATACCCGCCGGCGCCGAAACCAACCAAAAGCTCCCTGTATTCCGGCCCCATACCCTCAATAGGGCGACCAGCCCCGGGATGATCCGAAAGGACTCGCACGCCTTGGCGGATGGACGACACCGCTCGCCGGGCGGCGTCCGGATTTTTGACGACCAAGAACCGATGAAGTCTGGCAACATCGCTCACGGCCTTGGCGGACCATCTCACACGTGGCATGCGGGGACGTCGAGGTCCTCACCGGCCTCCAATCGTGCCAGCCAAGCGTCCGCTTCCTCGGCCGTGAGATGACGACCCGTGGTACGATAATCATCCCACGCCGTGAGCGCCTCGGAGCGAACACAGTCCCGGCTTACCTCGATGTCCAAATACTGCACTATCGCTTGGCTCATGAGCCAGTCGGTCGTTCGCTGCCGGGCTGCGGCGAGACGCTCGACCCGCTCCTTCAAGCTCTCGTCAATTGTCAGACTCATCGGAGATTGGGAAGACATGTTGAAAATCCTCGATGCTAGCGTGTAAGACGTTGCCATACCGGCAGGTACTTTAACAACTGCATCGCCGGTCCCCAACAGTAGGAAGGCCGACGCCGTCAGCGTCGTTTGTCTGTCAACGCGATACGCCATACGCATCCGCGTCATCACACCCTTTCCGGCCATTGGAGGCCCGACCCAGCCATGCTCGAACCGACCCGCCGCTCGGCCTTGATCCTGGGCGGCTCGCTCGCTGCCGCGCCGCTGTTGCGTGGTCTAGGCGTTCCAGCCTCCGCGGCCGAAGGGGAGACGGAAAGCTACGGGCTTTCGGTCTTCGGCGAACTCGCGTTGCCGGCCGATTTCAAGAACCTGGCCTATGTCGATCCGCAGGCGCCCAAGGGCGGCAGCATCGTGGTCGAGCCGACCTCGACCGGTGGCAACCAGAACTTCACCACCTTCGACACGCTGAATATCTACATCCTGAAAGGCAACGGCGCCGCCGGCATGGCGACGATCTTCGATTCGCTGATGAACGGCACCCTCGACGAACCGGACGCGCTCTATGGCCTCGTGGCGCGCGGCGTGCGCTGGTCGCCCGACAAGCTGACCTACCGGTTCCTGCTCCGGCCGGAGGCGCGGTTCCACGACGGATCGAGGATGACGGCCGGCGACGTCGCCTTCTCGCTCAACATCCTGAAAGCCAAGGGCCACCCCAACATCCGCACGGCTCTTCGACACCTCGACTCGGCCGAGGCCGAGGCCGAGGATGTGGTCGTGGTGAAGTTCAACCCGGCCCGCAGCCGCGAACTGCCGCTGACGGTGGCCGGGCAGCCCATCTTTTCGAGGGCCTTCTACACGGCGCACGAGTTCGACCGGACTACGCTGGACCCGCCGCTCGGGTCCGGCGCCTACCAGGTTGGCGCCTTCGAACAGGGCCGCTTCATCGCGTTCGACCGGGTGAAGGACTATTGGGCCAAGGACCTGCCGATCAACGTCGGTCAGGGTAATTTCGACACCATCCGCTACGAATATTACCGCGAACGGCAGGTCGGCTTCGAAGCCTTCAAGTCGGGCGTCATCACGTTCCACGAGGATGCCACTTCGATCAACTGGGTCACGGGCTATGACTTTCCGGCCGCGACGGACGGCCGGGTCAAGCGCGAGACGATCCCCGATGAGGCGCCGCGTGGCGCTCAGGCCTGGTGGATGAACACCCGCCGCGCGCAGTTCAAGGATCCCCGCATCCGTCAGGCCCTGGGGCTCGCCTTCGACTTCGAATGGACCAATCGCAACATCATGTTCGGGCTCTACCAGCGCACCTGGTCGTATTTCCAGAACTCGCCCATGGCGGCGACCGGCCTGCCCAGCTCCGAGGAAATGGCCCTCCTCGAGCCGCTCCGGGGCAAGATCCCGGACGCGGCGTTCGGCGAAGCCGTCATGCCGCCGAAGTCGGACGGCTCCGGACAGGATCGGGCCTTGCTCGGCCAAGCCTTCAAGCTGCTGCAGGCGGCCGGCTGCAAACGCGATGGCAGCCTCCTGAAACTGCCGACCGGGGAGCCGTTCCGCGTCGAGTTCCTGGATTTCCAGGGCGCGCTGGAGCGGCACACGAGCCCCTTCATCAAGAACCTGCGGCTGCTCGGCATCGACGCCAACTTCCGCGTGGTCGACTCGGCGCAGTACCAGGAGCGCCTCAACAACTTCGACTATGACGTCATGACGATGCGCTACGGCGCCTCCTTCACACCTGGAGAGGATCTGCGCATCGTCTATGGGTCGGAGGCCGCCAGGACGCCGGGCTCGCAGAACTTCACCGGCATTGCAGACCCCGCCATCGACGCCCTGATCGAGAAAGCCTTGGTGGCGCGGACGCGGCCTGAGCTCAACGCCATCTGCAAGTCGATCGATCGCATCCTGCGGGCCGGCTATTACTGGGTGCCGATGTGGAACAACCCGGATCATTGGCTGGCCTATTGGGACCAGTTCTCCCGTCCGGCGCGGCCGCCGAAGTACAACCCGGGCGTCCTCTCCACCTGGTGGTTCGATGCCGCCAAAGCCGCCAAGGTCAAGGTCGGCGGATGATGTCGAGGATCGGGCCGCCTATCTCGGCTGGCGTATGTCGGCAGCAGTCTCCCAGACGCCGGCTGCGTCCTGATCCCGCATCAAAGGCCCCATCACGGCGATCCCGCAAGCGCCGGCGTCGAGGCACGCCGCGACGGTCGCGGCCGTGACGCCGCCGAGCGCCAGCACGGGGAGCCCGAAGCGCGCCGCCTCGGTGAGCGCCACAAGCCCCAACGCCGGTCCATAGCCCGGCTTACTGGCCGAACCGAAGATGGGGCTGAGCGTCGCGTAATCGGCGCCGGCCTCCCGGGCCGCGTGGACGTCGGCGATCGAATGGGCCGAGACGCCGAGGAGCGACGCGGTGCCGAGCCGTCCCCGCGCGTCCGGCACCTCCGCCGCCCGGCGCAGATGCGCGCCATCCGCGCCGATCCTGGCGGCCAGACCGACATCGCCGCCGACCGTGAGGGCAGCCCCGGCGCGGCGCGTGAGGCCGCGCAGTGCCTCGGCGAGGGCCAGCCGCTCCGCATCCGGCAAATCACGGTCGCGGAGCCAGAGCCAACGCAGTCCCACGTCGAGGAGCTTTGATACCACGTCGACCAGCGGCAGCCCGGCCTGGCGGCGATCCGTCACGGCGAGCAGCCGCGCGGGGAGCCGGTTCACGTGCCGACGAGGCCCATCTGCGGGCTCGACGGCTCGGCCCGCTTGCGCGCCGGGATGCGGCCGCCGAGGTGCGCGAGCCGTCCCGCTTCGACCGCGTGGCGCATGGCGCCGGCCATGCGGACCGGATCTTCCGCCTTCGAGACGGCGGTGTTGAGCAACACGGCCGAGGCCCCGAGTTCCATTGCGATGACGGCATCCGAGGCCGTACCGATGCCGGCGTCGACGATCACCGGAACCGGCGAGCGGCGGCAGATCA
>CAXSEU010000050.1:0-12744 GCA_964236485.1 uncultured Lichenihabitans sp.
GTGCGCGTGGCGCTCGGCGCCGTCGGGTTGGGACAGCTGGAGCCGGAGATCGACGAGGCCGCCAACTGGCCGCAGCGCCTGTCGGGCGGTGAGCAGCAGCGGCTCGGCATCGCCAGGGCCCTGCTCGCGAAACCCGAATGGCTCTTCCTCGACGAGGCGACGGCGGCGCTCGACGAGGCCGGGGAGGCGGCGCTCTACAGGGTGCTGATCGATCGCCTTCCCGACACGGCCATCGTGTCGATCGCGCATCGCTCGAGCCTCGACGGTTTTCACAGTCGTCGGGTGGAGATGTCGCCGGGCCCGGGCGGCGTGTTCCAGACGGTCGACGTCGTGGCCCGGGCGGCCGAGTAGTTTACGGCAGGGAGGCGGTCATCCCCGCATGTGCCGGGCGAAAGCCTCCTTATAATCGGGATGCCATCGCGACAAGGCCGGCCTGTTCTCGATGACGTCGCCGACCGCCCAAGCCATTCGCTTCTGGTCCGTCTCCCGGTCGACGTCGTTGTCCGGGCACAGGATATAGAAGTCGCCGCGTCCGAGGCTCTCGAGCATGAAGTCGACGACCTCATCGGCCGTCCAGGCGGCGGCGGGCTTCTCGGCAGTGCCGGTCAGGCCCGTGAAGGTGAACCCTGGGATCAGCAGATGCGCGGTCACGCTGCATCCGGGTCTCTGCCGCAATTCGTAGGCGGTCGCCTCGGTGAAGGCCTTCACGCCCGCCTTGCTGACGTTGTAGGCGGCATTGCCGGGCGGCGTCGTGATCCCCTGTTTCGATCCGGTGTTGATGATGAGACCCGGCTTGCCGCCCTCGATCATGCCGGGCGCGAAGACCTGCACGCCGTTGATGACGCCCCAGAGATTGACCGCCAGAAGGTTCTGCCAGTCGGCGTAGTTCTCCCAAGGCTTGCCTACGGGGCTGATCGCGGCATTGTTCATGAGGACCGCGAGGTCGGCGAAACCGCTCTCGAGCCGATCCTGCAAGGCGCGCAGGTCCTCGATCCGGCTGACATCGGCCGGCACCGCCATGACGGACGAGGCACCACCCGGCGCCAAGGTCGAGACCGCCGCCGCCGCCGCATCGAGCCGCGCGCCGCCGAGGTCGGCCAGCACGACCCTCATGCCGAGGCCGGCAAAGCGTTTCGCCGCCGCGAGTCCGATGCCGCTCGCGGCTCCGGTGACGATGGCCGTGCGGCCTTGGACGAGGGCAGGGTGGGACATGGAGGGCTCCGGTTGACGGCGAACCGCGCTAGAGTATGTCATGCGGTTGCTGACATACTCCGACTTAGATTCGCGAGCACGTTCAACAGGGTGTGATTGCGAAGCGATTCAATCACACCCTGACGTGCTCTAGGCGACATCCTCGTAACGAACATCGACGCTCGACGGGCGATGGGAGGACAGGAAAATGAACTTCATCGATCGCGTGTCCCTGAACGGGCGCAAGGCGCTGGTGACCGGAGCCTCCAAGGGCATCGGGCTCGAGGCCTGCCGAACCCTGGCGGAAGCCGGCGCGGACGTCGTCGCGGTGGCGCGCGACCCCGCCGGCCTCGACCAGGCCGCCGCGGCGGTTCGGGCGGCCGGACGGCGCTGCCTGACTGTCTCGGTCGACCTCGCGGATGCCGAGGCCGTGACGGCCGCCGCCGCGGACGCGGTGCGCCAGTGGGGAACGATCGACATCCTGGTCAACAACGCCGGCACCTCGGCGCCCGCGAGCCTCATCGATCAGCGCGTCGAGGACTGGGACCGGATCATGGCGGTCAACCTCCGGGCGCCCTGGCTGTTCGCCCGCGCGGTGGCGCCCGGCATGATCGCGCAGCGGCGCGGCAAGATCGTCAACATCTCCTCGCAGACGAGTTCGGTCGCGTTGGTGGAGCACGGTGCCTATGCGGCCTCGAAGAACGGCCTCAACGGCCTGACCAAGGTGATGACGGTGGAATGGGCGCCGCACAACATCCAGAGCAACGCGATCTGTCCGACCGTGGTGATGACCCCCATGGGCGAGCAGGTCTGGAGCGATCCCGCCAAGCTCGGGCCGATGGTGGCCAAGATCCCGGCGGGCCGGGTGGCGCGGACGGAGGAGATCTGCGACCTCATCCTGTTCCTCGCCTCGGGCGCCTCCGACATGATCAACGGCGAGACGATCTTCGTCGACGGCGGCTACACGGCGGCGTAGCGCATCCGCTCGAGATCGGCGATCAGTCCGGGACCGGTCGGGCGCCATCCGAGCCGTGCCCGGGTTTGCGCGCTGGATGCCGAGAGATCCAGGCCGGCGAACATCGCCAGCCATCCGAAGTGACCTGCCGCCTCTTCCGGAGACAGGGACACCACCGGCACCTTCAGGCCTCGAGCGACGACCTCGGCGATGTCGCGGACCGGGATGCCTTCTTCGGCGACGGCGTTATAGCGCGCGCCAGCTTCCCGCTTCTCCACCACGAGCCTGTAGAGACGCGCGACATCGAGGACGTGCGCGGCAGGCCAGCGGTGGCGTCCGTCGCCCACATAGGCCGCGACTCCCTTCTCGCGAGTGAGAGCCACAAAGGGGGTGATGAGGCCCTGCTTGACCGTGTCGTGCACCTGGGGGAGGCGCACCACCGACACGTTGACACCTGCATCCAGCATCGCCGCCCCCGCGATCTCCGAGGCGACCCGGGGGTTCGGGTGGCTGGTATTGAAGACGTCTTCGGTCGCGGGTTGACCTGGCTCGGCGGTGCCCATTCCGGTGCCGGACGTGATGACAAGGGGCCGGACGGACCCTTTGAGCGCGGCGCCGAGAGCCTCGATGGCGCGCCCGTCCTTCTCGCAATTCGCAACGAAGCGCGAGAAGTCATGATCGAAGGCCGTGTGGATCACCGCGTCCGACCCGGCGGCGCCGTTGCGCAAGCTCTCCAGGTCCTCGAGATCGCCTCGATGCACCTCGGCGCCAGCAGCGATGAGAGACCGCGCTCCCGCGTCCGACCGCGTCAGTCCGAGGACCTGATGGCCAGCGCCGATGAGCTCCGGGAGAATGGCTGAACCGATGAAGCCGGTGGCGCCGGTGAGGAAGACACGCATGGGAAGCTCTCCAGATGTTGTTCTCGAACCGATGATCGTCTAGCTTTCCATCAGGTTAAAGTCGTGATCTTATCATGGTATAGTCACTAACAGGATCGCAATGCCTGCTGCTTCCCAGCATCTGCTTGGATCCTACCTCAGGGACCGACGCTCCCGGCTCGATCCCGCCGCCTTCGGGTTCTCCGGGCGCAGGAGGACGCCGGGATTGCGCAGGGAAGAGGTTGCCCAGCGCTCCAACATCAGCCCGACCTGGTACACGTGGCTGGAGCAGGGACGCGGCGGCGCTCCTTCGGCGGACGTGCTGAACCGCATCGCCGGCGGCCTGATGTTGACCGAACCCGAGCGCGAGCGCGAACATCTCTTCATGCTGGGGCTTGGGCGTCCACCCGAGATCCGCTACAAGCCCGTCGAGGGGGTCACGCCCCGCCTGCAACGGCTGCTCGATACGCTCGAGGTCAGTCCCGCCCTGATCAAGACCGCCACCTGGGAGGTCGTCGCCTGGAACCGCGCCGCCGCCGTGGTGCTGACCGACTTCGGCGCGCTTCCTCCGGGCCAGCGCAACATCCTCCGTCGCTTTTTCAGCGACCCTCGCGTCCGCGCCGCGCAGCACGACTGGGAAAGCGTATCCCGCTTCGTGGTCGGAGCCTTCAGGGCCGATGCGGCGCGTGCCGGCGCCGTATCCGAAGTCACCCAGCTGGTGGACGAGCTTTGCAGGGCGAGCCCGGAGTTCGCGGCGTTGTGGCGCGACAACGACGTTCACGTTCACGGGGAAGGGGTCAAGCGCCTGCGGCACCCGATCCTGGGCGCGATCGAGCTGGAATATTCCGCCTTCGCGGTTGACGGCCGACCCGACCTCGGCATGGTCGTCTACAATCCGGTCACGCGTTCGGTTGCCGAACAGATCCGCTCACTCGTCACCCTGCAGCCAAGACCGTAGCGAACCGCTGGCGGCGGCAGTCGGAACGTGGAGAGGCCCGGCCTTTCGCGGCATGCGACTCTGGATCAAGAGGTCCGCCGTCGCGGCCGACCAGGTTGCTCCTTCGGCGAGACCCTCACGCCTGGGCGATGAACTTCATCCGATGCACCTTGTGCAGGTCGATGATCGCGGCCGCGGTCTCCTCGATGGAGCGGCGTGTGACGTCGATCACCGGCCAGCCGTTCTGCACGAAGAGCCGCCGCGAATGCGCGATCTCCTCGGCCACCGACATGCGGTCCACGTAGGAGGTGCCGTCGGCGGCGTTCAGCGACAGGAGGCGGTTCTGACGGATCTGCACGATCCGCTCCGGCGATGCGATGAGGCCGACCACCAGCGGATTCTTCAGGCTCTCGATCCCGGGCGGCAGGGGGATGTTCGGCACCATGGGGATGTTGGCCGCCTTGATGCCGCGGTTGGCGAGATAGATGCTCGTCGGCGTCTTGGAGGTGCGGCTGACCCCGAGCAGCAGGACGTCGGCCTCCTCCATCCGGTCGGGCTGCTGGCCGTCGTCATGCAGCATGGTGAAATTGAGCGCGTCGATGCGCTTGAAATATTCCGCGTTGAGCACGTGTTGTGCGCCGGGCCAGGGGGTCGACGCGGTGCCGAGGTAGGAGCCGAAAAGGTCGAGGATCGGCTGGAGCACCGAAAGACAGGGTGAGCCGATGTCGCGGCAGGCCTCCTCGAGCCTTTTGCTGAGATCCCGATCCACCATGGTAAAAAGCACGATCCCCGGCTCGGCCTCGATTTCCGCGACGGCGCGGTCGAGCTGGATGCGGGAGCGGACCAGCGGATAGACGTGCTCGATCGAGGAGACATCCTGGAATTGCGCCGAGACGCCTCTGCTCGCCGCGATCAGCGTCTCGCCGGTAGAATCCGAGACGAGATGCAGGTGAAAATAGTTCCGGGCCACTGACCTTCTCCGGCAAGTGCTTGTTTCATCTTCGTGTCCGACCTTATCCCCAACCCGGGGCGCGGCGCTGTTGATGACCGCGAAAGACTCCGGCCGGCCCTGATCGGGCGCCGGAGCGCTGTGGATAAGGCTTCGAACCGTCCCCAGGCGATTGCCGGTGCGCCGCCGGTCGCGAGCGCACTGTGAGCAGCGGGGATTGCGGTGATAACGAGTCGGCACCTGATCCAGGCGATAAAGTCTTAACGGCCGTTAAGGCTACCGGATTTCCCGAAAGCCGGTCGCCGCGGTCATCATCCGTTAACCATGCGAGAGACCCCTCCTTCCGGGCACAGGTTGTGCCCAGCGAGGGATGAAGCTAATCCACCCCCCAAGACGAAAAAACAGAATAACGATTCTTGAAGGATTCTCTTTTTTGACCGGTGTTCGGCCACGCTCATCCCCCTTAGGCGGCAAGCCGTTGCTGCGCGTCCTCGACGGGGAGAGCGCGGCACGCCGCCCCGTCTGGATGATGCGTCAGGCGGGACGCTATCTCCCCGAATATCGCGAGATCAGGGCCACCGCCTCGGGCTTCATCGACTTCTGCTACACGCCGAGACTCGCCGTGGAAGCGACCCTACAGCCGATCCGCCGCTTCGGTTTCGATGCCGCCATCCTGTTCAGCGACATCCTGGTCATTCCCGACGCCCTCGGTTGCCCGGTGTCGTTCGAGACCGGACATGGGCCGAGGCTTTCACGGATCGACACGCCCGAGGCCTTCGGGAGGCTGAGCGAGGCGCCGGACATGAACCGTCTCGCGCCGGTGTTCGAGACGATCGAGCGGGTCAAGGCTGCGCTCGACGGCTCGACGGCGCTGCTCGGCTTTTGCGGGGCGCCATTCACGGTCGCGAGCTACATGGTGGCCGGCGAAGGGACGCCCGACCAGGGACCGGCCCGCCGCCTCGCCTATCGGGACCGCGACCTCTTCGGGCGCCTCGTCGACCGCATCACGACGGCGTCGATCGACTATCTGTCGGCGCAGATCGAGGCGGGCGTCGACGCGGTGCAGATCTTCGATTCCTGGGCCGGCGTCTTGCCCCGCGGCGAGTACCACCGCTGGTCGAACGAGCCCATCCGGCGCCTCGTCGCCGGCGTGCGGGCCCGTCATCCGGGGGCGCGGATCATCACCTTCCCGCGCGTCTCGGGCGGGCAGCTCGCCGACGCGGCGCTGACCGGCGCCGATGCCATCAGCATCGACACGGTGGTGGATCCGCGCTGGGCCGCTGCGACGCTGCCGCCCGGTCTGCCGGTCCAGGGCAACCTCGATCCGCTGCTGCTGCTCGAGGGCGGGGAGGCGCTCGACGCCGCTGTCGAGGATATCCTCTCCGCATTCGCGGGCCGGCCTCACATCTTCAATCTCGGCCACGGCATTCTGCCCGAGACTCCGATCGCCAACGTCGAGCGCATGTTGTCGCGCGTCAGGCGAGGCTGAGACTTTCAAGGACCGCGATGAACGATCCCTACCTCTGGCTCAAAGCCCTGCATGTCGTCGCCATCGTGGCCTGGATGGCCGCGATGCTCTACCTGCCGCGGCTTTTCGTCTATCACGCCGAGGTGGGGCCCGGGACGCCCCAGTCCGAGACGTTCAAGGTCATGGAGGGCCGGCTGCTGCGCTATATCTGCACCCCCGCCATGATCCTCGTCTGGATCACCGGCCTCATCCTGATGTTCGAGGGTGGCTGGACCAAGGCCGGCTGGCTTCACACCAAGATCGCCCTCGTCCTGCTGATGACCGGCGTTCACGGCGTGCTCGCCGCCTCGACCCGCCGCTTCGCGCAGGACACGAACCAGAAGTCGGCGCGCTACTTCCGCATCCTGAACGAGGTCCCCACGGTGCTGCTGATCGGCATCGTCATCCTGGTGGTCGTGAAGCCGTTCTGATAGGGGTGCGCCTGGACGGAATGGCTCGATCAATGCCGCGGGACGCGAACATGCCCTTGCCTGCAACGACGTCGTCCGTGCGAGGGGGCGAGGTGAAGCGTTATCTCAATTACCTGTGGCCGGTCATCGGACTGGGCGCGGTGGCCTTCTCGCTGTGGCTGTTGGTGCGCGAGCTTCGCGGCTTGTCGCTCGCCGAGGTCGAGGCGGCGTTCGGTGCGATCTCCGGCGGCCGCTGGGTGCTGGCCATCGCCTCGACGCTGGTCGCCTATATGGCGCTCGCCTGGTATGACAGGATCGCGCTGCTGCACCTCGGCTTCAAGCTGTCCTGGACCTTCATCTCGGCCGTCTCCTTCACCACCTACGCGCTGTCGCACAACATCGGGATGACGATGTTCTCGGGCGGCATGGTGCGCTACCGGGCCTATTCCACCAAGGGGCTGACGATCGCCGATGTCGGCGTCCTCGTGGTGTTCTGCTCGTTCACCTTCGCGCTCGGCACGACGCTGCTCGGCGGCTTGGTCCTGCTCTACGAACCGGAAATCGTGCGGCCGCTGCTCCCGCTGTCCGGCATCGGCGACGGCCTCATCCGCGTCGCCGGCGCCCTCATGCTCCTTGCCGTACTGCTCTATGTCGGCGGGTCGGCGCTCAACTTGAAGCCCCTCGCGGTCGGGACGTTCAAGCTGGTCTACCCGCGTCTCAACATCACCTTTCGTCAGCTCGTCGCAGGGCCGCTCGAACTGATGGGCGCCGCCGGCATCATCTATTTCGCGCTTCCGGTCGACCATAACCCCGGCTTTCTCGTCGTTCTCGGCATTTTCCTCGCGTCCTTCTCGGCGGCGCTGCTCAGCCACGCGCCCGGCGGCCTCGGGGTCCTCGAACTCGTCTTCGTCACAGCGCTGCCGAGTGTTCCCAAGGCCGATGTCCTGGCGGCGCTCCTCGTATTTCGGCTGCTCTACCTCATCGTGCCGCTCTGCCTCGGCATCACGGCTGCCACGATCTTCGAGCGCAGCCGCATCGCCAGATCTCCCGGACCCGATTAGGCGGGGTGCCGATCCAAGGCCTTCCATGTATCTGCCGCCCGCTTTCGCGAACCAGAACCTCGAGGCCTTGCACGAGGCCATCCGGTCGAACCCGCTCGGCACCCTTGTCACCGCGGCGCCGACCATCCTCGCGAACCACGTTCCCTTCGTGCTGCATGCCGGCGAGGGCTCGAAGGGGCTCGGCACATTGCGGGCACATCTGGCGCGCGGCAACGACCAGGCTGGGCTCGGCCCCGCGAACGTCGACGCGCTGGCGATCTTCCTCGGGGTCGAGCATTACATCACGCCGTCCTGGTACAAGACGAAGCGGCAGACCGGCAAGGTCGTGCCGACCTGGAACTACGTCGCGGTCCACGCCACGGGGCGGTTGCGGGTCATCGACGATCCCGCTTGGGTGGCCCGGCAGATCGAGACCCTGACCGACCGGCATGAAGGCTCACGAGACGCACCTTGGGCGGTGTCCGACGCGCCGAACGATTTCATCGCCGCCCAGTTGCGCGGCATCGTCGGCATCGAGATCGACATCCGCGATCTTCAGGGCAAGTGGAAGCTCAGCCAGAACCGGAACGCCGCCGACCGGCAGGGCGTGGCGGAGGGCCTTCGGCAAGGACGGCGATGCGGCGGCCCTCGTCATGGCGGGGCTGATCGCGCCGGAATGACGGCCGGGGTTCGACGGGCCCTCAGCCCGGCGGCCGCAGCTTGAGAAGGGTCCTGACCTCGGCCGGTCCCATCGGCCTCGCGCCCATGTTGGTCAGGATGGTGACGGCGCGCTCGACGAGCTCGCCGTTCGAGGCCATCACGCCCCGATCGAGGTAGAGGTTGTCCTCGAGGCCCACCCGAACGTTGCCGCCCGCGATCGCCGCCATGGCCACATAGGGCAACTGCCGCCGTCCGATCGAAAAGGCGCTGAACACGCTGCCGGCGGGCAGGCGGTGCACCATCGACATCAGCGTCAGCGGATCGTCCGGGGCTCCATAGGGGATGCCCATGCAGAGCTGCACCATTGCGGGAGCGTCGATCAGCCCTTCCTTGACGAGGTCGTGGACGAAGACCAGGTGGCCGGTATCGAAGACCTCAAGTTCCGGCCGCACACCGAGCGCTTGCACGCGCCCGGCCATGGCGCGCAGCATGGAAGGCGTGTTGGTCATCACGTAGTCGCCGAGCGAGAAGTTCATCGTGCCGCAGTCGATGGTGCAGATCTCCGGCAGCAACGCCTCGACATGCGTCAGGCGTTCGGCCGGCCCCACCATGTCGGTGCCCTGCGGGTCGAGCGGCAAAGGCGTCTCGCCGCCACCGAACACGACATCGCCCCCCATGCCGGCCGTGAGGTTGATGACGACGTCGACGCCCGACGAGCGGATACGGTCGACCACCTCGCGGTAGAGGTCTACCGACCGCGAGGGCTTGCCCGTCTCTGGGTCGCGGACGTGGATATGGGCGATGGCGGCGCCGGCACGCGCTGCCTCGATCGAGGCCGCGGCGATCTCTTCGGGCGTCACGGGCACCTTGGCGCTCTTGCCGGTGGTGTCGCCCGATCCGGTGACGGCGCAGGTGATGAAAGGGGTGGGGTTCATGCGCGGGTCTCGCTGCTGGCGTGTCGTTCCAGGTACACGATGAAGCAGCTCGACAGGGCGGGCTTGGCCAGGCGCGACCAAGGCGGCACTGCGCGCGTCGCGCGGGCGCCCTTAAGCTCGGGGCAAGGGTTTGGGCGGATGGTCATGATTCTCGCCGCGGGTAGGGGCCCATGCAGACGTCGACTTACCTGGGCTACCGGCTCTATGCCGCCGACTTCGCCAAAAGCCTGGCCAGGACGGCGGCCGAGCCGCTCGTCGCCCGCGACACGGCCTATTACGAGGCCAATGTCGGCAAGGTGAAGTCGGCCGACGCCTTCGTCAACGACTACAGGCTGTTTTCCTATGCCATGAAGGCCTATGGCCTCGACGACATGACCTATGCCAAGGCCTTCATGAAGAAGGTCCTGCAGAGCGATCTGTCCGATCCCCGAAGCTTCGTCAACAAACTGATGGACACGCGCTACAGGGCCTTCGCGCAAGCCTTCAGCTTCACGCCGAAGGGCCCGGCCCAGGATACGACCGCCGTGCAATCCTCCGACCAGGGGAACGACACGGCCGGGCTCTACAGCGCCAACGCGGCCATCGCCCCGGCGGCGGCGGCGGCCGAGCTGAAATACTACACGGCCAACATCGGCTCGGTGAAGACGGTCGACGACCTGACCGGCAATGCCCGCCTCTACAACGTCGTCCTCGCGGCCTACGGCATCAACGCGACGACGACGTCCAAAGCGGCCGTCAAGGCCGCTCTCGAGAGCGACGTCTCGGACCCGAAGAGCGCCGTCAACATCGGCCATGACGCCACCCTCCGGAAAATGGCGGCGGACTTCAATTTCACGGCCGATGGCCATGTCACCGACCAGAGGCTGGCCCAGACCCAGGCCAATTTCCAGGCCATGGCGGGCCTCTACACGGCGAGGGCCGGGAGTGGCACGGCCGCCATCGCGGCCGCCAAGGCCGAGACCACCTATGCGGGCAACGCCATCTCGAAGCTGACCTCGCTCGACCAACTGCTTGGGAACGCCCGTCTCGTCGCCTATGTCGGCAAGGCCTTCGGGGTCCCGACCCTCACGGCCTCGACGCTGCGGCAGGTGCTGACGAGCGATCCCCTGGACTCGAAAAGCGCGGCCAGCAAGCTCGGCGATCAGTACCGCCGGATCGCCGCCGCCTTCGACTTCACCGCGACGGGCACGATCGCCCGCGAGCCGGCGCAGCAGGCCCAATCGCGGAGCAACGTCTCGGCCGCCACCAGCGCCTATCTCGAAAACACGATGGAGGCCGAGGCGTCGGATTCCGGCGAGGGTGTGCGCCTGGCGCTCTACTTCAACCGGCAGGCGCCCACCATCACCTCGGTGTACCAGATCCTGGCCGACAAGGCCCTGCTGAAGGTGGTCCAGACGGCGCTGAGCATTCCGGCGACGAGCTCCGCGCAGGACATCGACGTGCAGGCCAAGATGATCACCAGCCGGCTGAAGCTCGCCGACCTGCAGGACCCGAAGAAGCTCGACAAGTTCATCGCGCAGTTCACGGCGCCCTACGACATCGCCAATTTCTCCGCCGATCCGACGTCCGATCCCAGCTCCGGGCTGCAGCTCAGCTCGCCGATCTGACGATCGGCATCGCTCAACGGGCGAGCCGTCGAACGACGATGACCTGGCAAGAAAAGCCGCGCCGTGGCAGACTGAGGCCCCGAGGCATCCGGCGAGCCATGGCGATCGACCCCGACATCCGCGCCTTCATCGACGAGACCCAGGCCTTCTATCCGGCCGATCGTGCCAGCCGCGGCGTCGAGGAGCGCCGCAGCCTCTACGAGGCCTATGCGCAGGCGTTCGGCTTCGAGCGCGCCGTGGCTCTCATGGTCGAGGACGGTGCCCTCGCGGTCGGCGGCCGGTCGATCCCGTTGCGGCTCTACCGCCCGGCCGGCCCCTTGCCACGCCGGACCGTGATCTATGCTCATGGCGGCGGCTACATCCTCGGCTCGCTCGACAGCCACGACGGCATCGTGGCGCGTTTGGCGGCGCGGACCGGCGCCGACGTGATCGCCATCGATTATCGTCTGGCGCCGGAGCATCGCTATCCGGCCGCGCATGACGACGGGCTGGCGGTGGTCGAGGCGGTGGGAAGCGGCACCGCGCCTTTCGCCGACCTGGCGGCAACGCCCCTGGTGCTCTGCGGCGACAGCGCCGGCGCCACGGTCATGGCCTCGGCGGCCCTGCGGACCACCGCGTCGCTCGCTGGCCTCGCCCTGGTCTATGCAGGGCTCGGCTTCGAGCCGACAGCACCGGCGCGCGACGAGGAGGCGGAGGCGCCGATGCTGTCGCTCAGCGACACGCGCTATTATCGCGCCCAGTACCTTGGCGGCGCCCAGCCCGAACCTTGGGCCTATCCGCTCGAAGCGCCCTCGCTCGGCGTCCTGCCGCCGACCTTCCTGCTCGCCGCCGAGCACGACCCCCTGCGCGACGACAGCGTGGCTTTCGCTGCCCGAATGCGCGAGGCCGGCGTGGCCTGCGAATGCGTCATCGGCCGAGGTCTCGTGCACGGCTTCTTGCGTGCCATCGACCGGAGCAAGGTCGCCGCCGAGGCCTTCGACCGGCTCACCCGCTTCATTGCCGGGCGGCTCGCCGCCTGATATGCGCCTGCTATCGAGGCTTGATCGGATCGCCCATGAGTGACGTGCCCGTCGAGGTCGTCGAAAACCTCTTCATCCCGCTCCGTGACGGTACGCGCCTCGCCGCACGCCTCTGGCGCCCCTCGGCCGGCGAGCCGGTGCCGGCCATCCTCGAATATATCCCCTATCGCAAGCGCGACGGCACCCGCGGCCGGGACGAACCGATGCACGGCTTCTTCGCTCGGGAGGGCTACGCGGCCATTCGCGTCGACATGCGGGGCTCGGGCGAGTCGGATGGGCTGCTCGAGGACGAATACCTCAAGCTCGAGCAGGACGACGCGCTTGAGGTGATCGCCTGGCTCGCGGCCCAGCCCTGGTGCTCGGGCGAGGTCGGCATGATGGGCAAGAGCTGGGGCGGCTTCAACGCGCTCCAGGTCGCGGCCCGCCGTCCACCGGCCTTGAAGGCCGTCATCACGGTCTGCTCGACCGACGACCGGTTCGGCGACGACATCCATTACATGGGCGGCTGCTTGCTCAACGACAATCTCTGGTGGGGCTCCATCATGCTGGCCTATCAGAGCCGGCCACCGGATCCCGAGATCGTCGGGACGGGCTGGCGCGAGCAGTGGCTCGAGCGGCTCGACCACCTGCCGTTCTGGCCCGCGCTTGCCATGCAC
>CAXSEU010000051.1:0-12742 GCA_964236485.1 uncultured Lichenihabitans sp.
GGGCCGGCCGCTCGGGGAGTGATCCTCCGCGGCACGGGCTTTATGCGGTGCCGTGCCTGAACGGTTGCGGACGGAACCGTTCATCGGTCAGTCATCCGGCCAGGGTCACCGCCACGTGGACACTGCTAACAAGGTTCCCATGTAGACCGTCTCGGCATGCGGTTGCTGCTGTACGGTTCATGCCGGATGATCAGGAGAGCACCATCATCAAGTTCACCATCCTGCTGCGGCGCAAACCGTCGATGACCCATGACGAGTTCGTCGCCTATCACCGGGAGCAGCACGCCCCGCTGTTCTGCGCGCTGCCCGCCGTGCGGCAGCATGTCCGCCGGTACGTCCAGTGCCACGCCGTGCAAGCCACCATCCCCGGCCTGCCGCCGGTCACCTTCGACGGCATCACCGAGCTTTGGTTCGACGACGTGGCCGGACTGGAAGCCGTGTTTTCCTCCGAAAGCTACATGGAGACGATCCGGCCCGACGAGGCATGCTTCCTCGACCTGCACGGCTGCGAGTTCGTGCTGTCTACCGAGAACGTGCTCATCGCCTGACCCCCGGGGTCGAGGTTGCGTGACGGACGCCGGCGCTTCCTATCGGGATCGCGGCCGGCGGCCTCGGTCGCTCGGGGACCGGCTATGCGCGATTCGCGCCATTCGCAGTTCCGGTGCGAGGAGCCTCTTCCGCCGATGCATGCCCATGGCTTAGCTGCACTGCACAATTATATGTTGCATTGCAACAAAAGCGGGATTATCAGGGTTTCGTCACCATCGGGGAGAAACGACCAAGAGGTTAACACAGTCTGAAGGACTTGCACCTCATGCGTCTCAGCCGCTTCATCGCCTACGTCCAGGATCGACTGGCCAAGCGTCGCGCCTACAACCGTCTCGTGGCCGAAATCGATGCCCTCAGCCAGAGAGACCTCGTCGAACTCGGCGCCTTTCAATGCGATCTCTACGAGGCCGCGCGTCGCGACGTATTCGGTCACTGACCGGCGTTCACGATATCCACACCCGGCGCCGATCGTCGGCCGTTCAGCGGATTGTCCGGATCCCAGCCATAGCGAAGCGTTTCGAACCGCATCGAACGCGCGTCGACGAGCAGAAGCCTGCCGACCAGGCCCTCGCCGAACGGTGCGATCTCGCGGATCACTTCCATGGCCATCAGCGATCCGATGATCCCGGTCAGGGCGCCGAGCACGCCTGCTTCGGCGCAGGTCGGCACGTCCCCGTCTGGCGGCGGCTCTGGAAACAGGCACCGGTAGGTGGGGTTGGGTCGCCCCTCCGGCGTCCCTTCATGCGACCTGAGCGTGGTGATCGAGCCATCGAACGTGCCGACCGCTCCCGTAACCAGCGGGCGACCGGCGCGAAAACAGCTGTCTGACACGAGATAGCGGGTCGCCCAATTGTCCGACCCGTCGGCCACGATGTCGTAGCTCCTGACAAGTGCATCGGCGTTGTCGGCCGACAGGCGGACGCGGTGCGGCTCCACCGTCACATGCGGATTGAGCGCCCGCAGCGCGGCAGCACCGCTTTCGGCCTTTCC
Source organism: uncultured Lichenihabitans sp. (assembly GCA_964236485.1). Classification (GTDB taxonomy): domain Bacteria; phylum Pseudomonadota; class Alphaproteobacteria; order Rhizobiales; family Beijerinckiaceae; genus Lichenihabitans. The sequence goes on from CAXSEU010000051.1 coordinate 1,540, forward strand.
GGCACCCAGGGTCTCGGTGACGAACAGGACCTGTCGCTGCAGGTTCGACCGGGAGACGACGTCGTCGTCCACGATGCCGATCGTTCCCACTCCCGCGGCCGCAAGATAGAGCAGCAACGGGCTTCCCAAGCCGCCGGCACCGACGACGAGAACGCGTGCAGCCTTCAGCCGCGCCTGACCGGCTCCCCCGATTTCCCGCAATACGATGTGGCGGGCATATCGCTCCACCTCGTCGCGCGACAGTGCCATTCGCTCATCCAAATCGCATCAGCTATGCAGTGCCGGTCGAGCTCGGCCCACCGAAGCCATAGCTAAGACGCCTTCGCCGGAATACGAGGTCATCGATGGACGGTCCTCCCGCCGCTGCCCCCGACCCCGGGGCTCGGTCCACGCCGGTCGGCGCGGCGGCCTGGTTCCTGTCCTGGCGCGGCACCACCTTCGCAGCCGCGGCGGCGATCTCGACCATGATCGTGTTTCGCCTCTGTCCCGGACTCGACCTCGCGGCGTCCGGACTCTTCTACGAGGGACACAATCATTTCCTTGCGGAGACGGCCCTGGGCGGCGCACTGCGACGGATCTTTTCCTCCGTTCCGGCCGTGATCGTGGCCGTGATGATCGGCCTCCGGATCGCGAAATCCTTCGGCGGCGGCCGGCTCCGGGGGCCGAGCTGGCGGGGAGTCGCTTTCGTCCTGCTCAGCCTCGCCTTGGGGCCGGGTCTCCTGGTCAATCTGGTCCTGAAGGACCATTCCCACCGTCCGCGTCCGGCACAAACCGAGGCGTTCGGCGGTCCGCTGGCGTTCCGTCCGGTCGGCTCGTTCGACGGCGCATGTTCGCGCAACTGCTCCTTCGTGTCCGGCGAAGGCTCCTGGGCGTTCTGGACCGTCGCGCCGGCGCTCCTCGTTCCGGCCTCGATTCAACCCGCAGCCCTGGCGGCAGCGCTGTGCTTCGGCGCCGCGGCGAGCCTGCTTCGCATCGCCTTCGGGGGGCACTACCTCTCCGACACCATCATGGCGGCCCTGCTGGTCTGGCTGGTCGTCGCCGGCTCCTGGCGGGCGCTCATGCCCGGAGCGCGACATCCGCGCCCGTGACCGCGAACGACCGGGCGGTGATCGACCGGGACGTCATCGACATCGCCGCCGGGCCGCGACACCGACGTTTAAGCCATCGTTAACCATCTTGCTTGAGACTGTGTTCACGAATGAAACACCCCCCCGATTCGAGAGGCCCCATGTCACCGACCCAGACCGCCCGGCGCAGCCCCGATGCCTTCGACAGCCGCTTCCCGGAGAAGCGCGACATGGGCGCGGAACTCGACAACATCTTCCGCTTGACCGCCATCGCCCCCGAAAGCGCCGAGCGGGCGAGCCAGGAGCGCACGGCGCTCGAGCGAAGCCGTCCGCCGGCGCCGGCAGCCCCGCTGCCCGAGCCGCGACGCGTCAGCCAGGCCGATCTCGATGTCGCACTCGACATGCTCACGCGCGCCGCCCAGGCCATGGATATCCTCCAGGCGCGCTACCAGCAGGTGGAAAGCTACGCCCGCGACATCGCGCAACGGGCCGAACGGGATCTCGCTTCCGCTTATGGTCAGATCAAGGAATGGGAGACAAGGGCGCTCGCGAGCGAGGCGAAGCTCGAAGAACAGACGACGCGGGCCGACGATGCCGAGGGGCAGGCCCAGGCAGCGCTCCGCGGTGCCGAAGCGTCCGAGCGGCACGCCGAGGTGGCGCAGCATCGCGCCGAACAGGCGGAGCGCGGCGCGAGCGAAGCGCGCGAGTGGCTCGAATGTTTCCACGACAAGATCGTGGCGTCGTTCGACACGCGGCCCTTCCCGCGCGTCGCCATAGCCTGAGGATCGGGCGTCCTGCCGCCTGCCATGCTGTTGCCCGCATGCGCCAACCCGAAAAAGCCCCGGCACCGATCCAGGCGCGGTCCGCGGAGGCTCGCCGCATCTTAAGGTTCCGTCAACCATCCGGGTTCATGGTTTGCGTCGATCGTCGAACCCAAGGTTCGACCGAAAAGGAGAAGTCTGATGAGTGAAGCCGCCCTTCTTCGCGTCCTTGCGGACCGGCTGGACGAACTCGAAGGTCTGACGCTCTTCCCGGCGGACATCACAGATCCCGGCATGGTCACGGTGGAATGGACGGCCGGCAGCGACCACCCGGGCTACGCGGCCTTGAGCCAGGCCGTCAGCGCCATGGTGGAACAGCATTGGAACGCCTTGCGCTCGCAAGTCCTCAAGAAGAAGGAGGGGGACGTTCAGGCGGCGCGAAAATCCTGGCAGAGCCTGGGTGCGTCGCCCGTGACCGACGAAGAAGAGGCGGACGGCGACGTTCTTGCGCCATCCGCTCCCATGTCGGTGCCGCAGCAACTCTCGCGCGTGCAGCTCGTCCAGCGCCAAGCCTGAACGGCGGATCGCCGAGACGGCAGCGGCGGCAAGGCCTCGCAGCCAACGGCCCCGCCATCAGCCTTCCGCCTCCTCGCGCAAAAGCTCCAGGGTCAGCCATTCGTCCTCCGCCGCCGCGAGCTTGGTCTCGATGTCGGCGAGGCTCTGGCTCAGGCTCGCGAAGCGCCCGGGATCGCGCGCGTAGAGCCCCCCGTCATCGAGCGCGGCCCGCAGTCTGGCCCTGAGAGACCGAAAATCTTCCATCCGCTTGGGCAATTGTTCCAAGGCATGCTTGTCCTTGAAGCTCAGGTGCTTCCTCGCGCGCCCGACATCCGATGGAGCCCGGCGATCGAGGCTGCCACCCCCGACCCCCCGAGGCGCGGCCTTGGTACCCCCCGTCACGCCGGCGCCGCGCTGCGCCACCATATCCGAATAACCGCCGGCATAATCCTGCCAGCGCCCCCCGCCCTCGGAAACCATGACCGAGGTCGCGACGCGATCCAGGAAGTCGCGGTCGTGGCTGACCACGATGACCGTGCCAGGATAGTCGGACAGCATGTCCTGCAGAAGATCCAGGGTTTCGAGGTCGAGGTCGTTGGTCGGCTCGTCGAGGACGAGAAGGTTCGACGGCAGGGCCAGGGCGCGCGCCAGCATGAGCCTGCCGCGCTCGCCGCCCGAAAGGCGCGACACGGGCGTGCGGGCCTGTTCCGGCGCGAACAGGAAGTCCTTCATGTAGCCGATCACATGCTTGCTCTGGCCGTTGACGATCACCTGGTCGGAGCCGCCGCCCGTCAAGGCGTCGGCGAGCGTCGTGCCGGGATCGAGGCTGGCGCGAGCCTGGTCGAGCGTCGCCTCCTCGACATTGGCACCGATCTTCACGCTGCCGGCGTCGGGCGCCAGCCGGCCCGTCAAGAGGTTGAGGAGGGTGGTCTTGCCGGCGCCGTTCGGCCCGATGACGCCGATCCGGTCGCCGCGCAGGATGCGTGTCGAGACATCACGCACGATGGACCGCTCGCCGAAGCTCTTGGAGATACCATCGGCCTCGATCACCAGCTTGCCGCTGGTCCGTCCCTCGGACACGGTCATCCGCGCCACACCCTGGACCCGCCGCTCGTCCCGGCGAGTCTGACGCAGATCGGCCAAGGCCGCCATGCGCCCGACATTGCGCTTGCGTCGGCCCGTCACGCCGTAGCGGACCCAATCCTCCTCCGCGAGGATCTTGCGGTCGAGCTTGTGGCGGTCGCGCTCCTCCTCCTCGAGGATCTGGTCGCGCCAGTCCTCGAAGGCGCCGAAGCCGCGCTCGATGCGCCGGGCGACGCCCCGGTCGAGCCACACCGTGGCACGGGAGAGCTTCGTGAGGAAGCGGCGGTCGTGACTGACCAGGACCAGTGCCGAGCGCAAGCCCGAAAGTGCGTTCTCTAGCCACTCGATGGCCGGCAGGTCGAGGTGGTTCGTCGGCTCGTCGAGCAGCAGGATATCGGGCTCGGGCGCCATGACCCGCACCAGGGCGGCCCGCCGCGCCTCGCCGCCCGATAACCGCGACGGGTCCTCGCTGCCATCGAGACCGAGATCCTCCAGCATGAATTTCGCCCCGTAAGGATCGTCGGACGGTCCGAGACCCGCCTCGACATAGTCGAGAACGGTGGCAAAGCCCGTCAGGTCGGGCTCCTGCGCCAGCACCCGGAGGCTGGCGTCGGGCTGCAGGAAGCGGGTTCCGGAATCCGCCTCGAGCGTGCCGGCCGCGATTCTCATCAGCGTCGACTTGCCCGAGCCGTTGCGGCCGACGAGGCACAGGCGGTCGCCCCGCCCGACCGACAGATCAACGCCATCGAGCAGGGGTTTGCCGCCGAGCGTGAATTTCAGGCCGGTCAGTTGCAGCAGCGGCGGAGCCATGAAATTCCTGGTGCGGTTTCTTGGTGCACCGCACTCCATAGGCTGGGCGGCGGGCGGAGGGAACCCGTGCGCACGCGCGATCAGCCGCCCGGAGAGGCGCGATGCGACGCAAGGCGCGAGAACTCATATGCAGTGGAGCGCGGCCTTCCCGCCTTTGACGGCCGCCGTCGAGAGGCGTTGGTCGCAGGTTGCGAGTTGTCCTCCGTGGGCCTGCGCCAAGGCAAGCAGGTATGTGTCCGTAACCTGCCCGGAGGTAAGGATTTTTGCCGGATCGACTTCAGCGCAAGCAAAGAGGCTGAGGTCGCCGGGCCAAAAACAATGCCCGGGCAGGAGGCGCAACCTTCTGACGATAGTCGCAACGGCAGCCGGCGACCCCGGCGTATTCGGATATTTGGGATGGCCGACGATACGGATCACGCCGTTCTCGGTCATCGGACAGGTCGCCCATGTCTTATGACCGACAGTCTCGAACCAAAAATGAGCGGCGTCGTGGGCGACATGCGTCGGGTCGATCAGAGCGATCAGAACGTTGACGTCAAGCAGGAACGTCACGGCAGTCCATCTCGCAGTGCGTTGACGGTATCGAGCGTCACGGGCACCGCGTCCGCTCGAACGCTCAACAAGGGAAAGCCGTTCTGTTCGCCCGAGGGATGAGGTCTTGGGAGAGACCTGCGCGCTAGGCCGGAGATGATGTCTCCCAAGCTCCGACGCTGCTGTTCCGCGATCGCCTTCGCGGCAAGAAGAACATCATCGTCGATCGCAATGGTCGTACGCATGTGGCCATCCTTGACATCACACATCACGCATCAGTTATAGCGACAAGAGATTCACTTGGAACACCTGGTACGGCCGCGGCGCCGAGATCGGCTTCGGTGCGACCGGGTATCTTTTTCGCTTATCCTTGCGCCGTCCTGTCGCGACAAACGATCATCATCGCCCATCCGGCCAATCCGGCTCCGTTCACGAGGCAGACCATGACGCAGGACCGCGACGACGCCAAATTCGCCGAACTTCGCGCTCACCGCTCCCGGATGGAGAACACCACGATCGCCGAAGCGTTCGCGGCTGATCCCGACCGCTTCGCCAGGTTCCATGTCGAACTCGACGATCTCACCTTCGATTTTTCCAAGCACCGCATCGACGCCGAAGTGCTGCAGGCGCTGGTGCGTCTCGGCAAGACCATGGAGCTCGAAGGCAAGCGCGACCGCATGTTCGCAGGCGGCATCGTCAACCCCACCGAACATCGGGCGGCGCTGCATACCGCCTTGCGCAACTTTTCCGGCCAGCCGGTGCTGGTCGAGGGCCGCGACGTCATGCCCGAGATCGAGGCCATGCGGGCGAAGGTCGGCGCCTTCGCGGCCGGCATCAGGACGGGCGCGCTCAAGGGCGCGACGGGCGAAAACCTCACGGATGTCGTCAATATCGGGATCGGCGGCTCGGACCTCGGCCCCGCCATGGCGGCGCGGGCGCTAGCGCCCTATGGCGACCCGAAGATCCGTACGCATTTCGTCTCCAACGTCGATGGCGCCGACCTCGGCGACACCTTGGCGGGGCTCGACCCCGCCAAAACCCTGTTCATCGTCTCGTCCAAGACGTTCACGACGCTGGAAACCATGACCAACGCGCGCTCGGCCCGCGCCTGGCTGGTCGCGGCACTCGGCGAGGAGGCTGTTCCGAATCATTTCGCGGCCGTTTCGACGAAGCTCGACCTCGTGGCGAAGTTCGGCATCGCGCCCGACCGCGTCTTCGGCTTCTGGGACTGGGTGGGCGGGCGCTATTCCATCTGGTCCAGCATCGGCCTCGCCCTTGCGATCGCCATCGGCCCAGAGCAGTTCGAGGATTTTCTGCGCGGCGGCTTCGAGGTGGATACGCATTTCCGGGAGGCCCCGCTCGAGCGCAACATCCCGGCCCTCATGGGCCTTCTCGGCGTCTGGTACCGCAACGCCTGGGGGTTCGAGACCCAGGCCGTCATCCCCTACGACCAGCGCCTCGGCCGCTTCCCGGCCTACCTCCAGCAGCTCGACATGGAGAGCAACGGCAAGCACGTCCACATCGACGGCTCCCATGTGCACGAGGAGACCGGCCCGGTGGTCTGGGGGGAGCCCGGCACTAACGGCCAGCACGCCTTCTTCCAGCTGCTGCACCAGGGCACCGACATCATCCCGGTCGATTTTCTCATCGCCGCCGGACCCACGAAGGCCGACCCGCACCATCACGCCATCCTGTTCTCGAATTGCCTGGCACAGTCGCAGGCGCTGATGCAGGGACGCAGCCTCGAGGAGGTGAAGGCGATCCTGAAGAAGGACGGCATGAAGCCCGAGACGATCGAGGCGGTGGCGCCGCACAAGGTGTTCGAGGGCAATCGGCCCACCTCGACCTTCCTCTACAGGAAGCTCGACCCTCGGACGCTCGGCCGGCTGATCGCCTTCTACGAGCACCGGGTCTTCACCATGGCGGCCATCTGGGAGACCAACCCCTTCGACCAGTGGGGCGTCGAACTCGGCAAGGAGCTCGCCTCCAAGCTCGGCCCCGTGGTGGAGGACGCCTCGGCCTCGACCGAAGGCTTCGATTCCTCGACCGCCGGGCTGGTTTGGCGGCGCCGTGAGCTGAACCGGGCGCGGTAGAGCCGGTCCGGGCTAGCGACCGTGCCGGATCGCCGGCGCCCACTTGGCTCGAGAATGTGTCCGGAACTCCCTTGAGCCGGGGGCGGATTCGGCGGCATATGTGGGCTGCGCCGGTGCAGCGGCGGTTCCGGAGCCTGCGAGCCATGAAGGCAAGGACCATCGCTTCGGCAGTTCGACTCCGCGGCCTGCTCCTTGTGCTCACGACGGTCGTGGCGAGCTGGCAGGGACGGGCGTGGGCGCAGTCCGTCGCCTCCTGGGAATCGGCTATCGCCAACCTCCAGCAATCCAGCGTGTCGGGGCAGACGGTCCGCCAGTTCGCGCGGATCTCCTTGGGCGGCGCCCGGTTCCGCGTGCGGATCTCCAACGAGACCGGCACCGATCCGCTCTCCATAGCGGACGCGCATGTCGCGCTGCCCGGCCCGGCCTCGGGCTCGATCCTGCCGGGCTCCGATCGGATCGTCACGTTCAACGGCGGGAGCACGATCACCGTGGGACCGGGCGCCGGCGTCATATCGGACCCGGTGGACATGCCGGTGCAGCCGCTGACGCGTCTTGCGGTCTCGGCGTTCTTTCGAACGGCCAGCCGGATCCAGGTGGGGCATCTCCTCGCCTCGGAGACCAACTACGTCTCGCCGGGGGATCATGCCGCGGAAGCCTCGATGGCGCGCGCCACCCCGTCGGCTTCGGGCTTCTACCTTGCCGGCATCTCGGTCGAGGTGGGGAACCTGCCGGGAGGCGCGGTCGCCTGCGTCGGCGACTCCATCACGGACGGTCTCTACTCGACGGCCGACCGCGAGCATCGCTATCCCGACCGGCTGGCGGAGCGCCTCCTGGAAGTCACGCACGGACGCGTGGGCGCCATCAATGCCGGCCTCGTCGGCAACGGTCTCCTCGGAAACACCGAGTTCGGCGAGGGGGGGCCCAGCGCCCCGGCGCGCTTGTCGCGCGACGTCCTCGCGCGTCCCGGCGTTCACTGGCTGATCCTGTTCGAGGGCATCAACGACATCATCTTTCCGCCCGACGCGGGCGATACGGCCGCCGAACTCATCCGTGCCTACCGGCAGATCATCGCGAAGGCGCACGAGCACCAAGTCAAGGTGTTCGGCGCGACCCTGACGCCTTACGCCGGCGCTGGCCCCGCCTACTATTCGGCCGCCAAGGAAGCGGTGCGCCAGAAGGTCAATGCGTGGATCCGCAACTCGGGGAGCTACGACGGGGTCTTCGACTTCGACGCCGTGGTTCGCAACCCGAACGATCCGACACGGCTCCGGCCGGCGTTCGACGGGGGTGACCATCTCCACCTCAGCGACGCGGGCTATGCGGCGATCGCCGACGCCATTCCCCTCGGCATGATCCTGCGCGGCTCAGCCGCCTACTGAATCGGCTTCCCTCGCGGGGCTGCGCCGAGGCGGAGAAATCGATGCATTCGAACCTCAGACGCCGCGATACATGCGGCCTGGATTGAGGATCGCATCGGGGTCGAAACTGGCCTTGATGCCCGCCGTGATGGCGCGCAGCGCGGGGGCCAGCGGCTCGAACACGTCGATACGCCCGCGTATCTCCGCCGGCGCCCGCAGCAGCGTCGCATGGCCGCCGAACGGCGCCAGCGCGGCACGAAACCGGGCCGCACCCGCGTCGCCGGTCGGCGCCACCGCGAGCCAGACCAGCCCGCCGCCCCAGTCGTAGAAGCGGTCCAGGGTCAGATCGCGGACGTGGAGCGCGAATTCGGGCCCGCGCGTGGGCGGCACGGAAACGCGCCAGAGGACGGTTCGGGGATCGGCCGCCAGGAACCGCGCATCGCGCACGTCGGCCCAGAGCGAGGTTTCCTCATCGCCGGACAGGGCCTCAGCCGTGCCGAGGCTGCCGTGCAGCGAGGCGAGCCGGGGCAACCGCTGCCTCACCGCGAGTTCGAAGCCTTCGAGTCGCAGCATCGTGCGGGCCTCGTGGCGGCCCGGGCCCGCCGGCACGTGAGCCGCCCCGGACACTTCGAACGGCGAGCCGATGGCCAGCGTCATCGCTTCCGTGGCCGGCCCGTCATCGAGCCCGGACCAGACCAGCGTGGCGGACGCCTCCGGGCGCGGCAGCACCTTGAAGGTCGCTTCCGTCACGAGACCCAGCGTGCCATGGGAGCCGCAGACCAGCTTGACGAGGTCGAGACCGGTGACGTTCTTCATCACCCGGCCGCCGGATTTCACCGCCTCGCCGCGGCCGTTGATGAGCCGGATGCCGATCAGATGGTCCCGGATGGCTCCGGCCGCGAAGCGCCGTGGTCCGGACGCGTTGGTGGCGACGAGGCCGCCCACGGTGGGCTCGCCAGCGGTGCCGTAGAGCGGCCGGTGGTCCATCGGTTCGACGGGGAGCCTTTGCCCGTGCGCCGCCAGGGCGGCTTCGAGGTCGCGCACCGGCGTCCCACCCCGGGCCGCGATCACGAGTTCGGCCGGCTCGTGCAGGGTGATGCCGCGAAGGCGGCGTGTGGTGATGACGGAGTCCGCCTCGACCGAGCGGCCGAAGCCCGACCGCGTGCCGCCGCCTTCGAGCCGCAAGGTTTTTCGCGCCCCGCGAGCCTCAAGGACGGCGGCCGCCGCTTCCTCCTCGCTCGATGGGTCGAGGGTCACGCCATCACCCGCCCCTCGAGCGGAAACACCTTGGCGGGGTTGAGCAGCCAGCCCGGGTCGAAGGCAGCCCTGACCCGCATCTGCTGCTCGAGGTCGGCGGGGGCGAACTGAAACGGCATGAGGTCGCGCTTCTCGATGCCGACGCCGTGCTCGCCGGTGAGGCAGCCGCCGACCTCGACGCAGAGCTTCAGGATCTCGTTGCCGGCTTCCTCGGCCTTCCCTTGTTGCTCCGGATCGTTGATGTCGTAGAGCACGAGCGGATGCAGGTTGCCATCCCCCGCATGAAACACGTTGGCGGCCCGCAGGCCGTGTCGTTCGGTGATCTCGCGAATGCGGCGCAGCACCTCGGGCAGGCAGCCGGTGGGAATAGTGCCGTCCATGCAGATATAGTCGGCGACCCGGCCCGTCGCGCCGAAGGCCGACTTGCGCCCCTTCCAGATCGCCGCCGTCTCGGTGGCCGAGCGGCTCTCCCGAATGGTCTGCACCCCGTTCTGGCGCGCGATGGCGATGATACTTCGAAGCTGCGCCGCCATCTCTTCGTCCGAGCCTTCGACCTCGATGATCAGCATGGCCTCGACATCGCGGGGGTAGCCCGCGTGGGCGAAGTCCTCGCAGATCTGGATCGCCAGCTTGTCCATATATTCCATGGCGACCGGGATGATGCCCGCCCCGATGATGGCCGCGACGGTGGAGCCGGCGCCCTCGGCCGAGGAAAACCCGAACAGCACCGGCTGAGCACCCTCGGCGGCGCGCAGGATGCGCACGGTGGCTTCGGTGACGACGCCGAGTTGCCCCTCCGAGCCGATCATGAGCCCGAGAAGGTCGAGCCCGCCGCTGTCGAGATGCCGGCCGCCGAGATCCGCGACCGTGCCGTCGACCAGCACCATACGCAAGCCGAGCACGTTGTGGGTCGTGACGCCATATTTGAGGCAATGGGCGCCTCCCGAATTCATCGCGATATTGCCGGCGATCGTGCAGGCGAGTTGCGAGGAAGGATCCGGGGCGTAGAAGAACCGCTCGTGCGCGACGGCGGCCGTGATGGCGAGGTTCGTCACCCCGGCCTCGACCCGCGCCACACGGTTGGGGTAATCGATGTCGAGGATGCGATTCATCTTCGATACGCCGACCACCACCGCATCGGCTTGCGGGATGGCGCCGCCGCAGAGCGACGTGCCGGCACCGCGTGGCACCACCTTGATGCTTTGCGCGTGGAGGAAGCGCATGACCGCGCTGACCTCCTCGGTCGAGCGCGGCAGCACGACTGCCAGGGGTATCTGCCGATAGGCCGTGAGGCCGTCGGTCTCGAAGGCGCGACGCTCGTCCTCGCTTTCGACCAGGCATTCGGGCGGCACCAAGCGAGCCAGCCCTGCCAGGATCTCGCCACGCCGTTTCAGCACGGACGCATCGATCTTTGGGAATGCGATAGCGGTCATGCGGCAGCCCGAGGGATCAGGAATGGAGCGGCAGTCTAGCCCGCCCGGACCTCCTGGGGAAGGTTGCCCGGCAGGGGGTGGTGTTTCGGTTGAGTTTCAGAAATGGGTGGGGAGCGGTCGCTAGTGCGGCATTCAGGAAAAGCTGGTTGCGATCCTTAGCGGTCACTCCCACCAGGCTTTTGCGCCAGCTAAGGGCCTGATCCTGACCATCCATCAGTTTCTATGTCTTCCAGAGCGGGGGCAGCGGGAGGAGGG
>CAXSEU010000052.1:0-329 GCA_964236485.1 uncultured Lichenihabitans sp.
TTTGTTTGGCAGGAAGGCCGCTTCGCCGGCGATGCGGTTCTCCCGAAATCGACGTCTCGCGGCCACTCGGCGCGGACGAAGCTCACCCCGCCGAGACACCTTCGCGCAGAGGCGAACCAACGGAGGCCTGCGGCAGGGGCGGCGTGCCCGGCATGACGGTGGCGGGTCGGACCGAGCTTTGCCGCTGCGCGACGAGATGCTTCGAGAAGGCGCGCTCGATGACCTGCCATAGGCGCCGGATGGCTTCCGTCATCATCAGGTAGATCAGCGCCGCGTAAAGATAGATCGAGAAATTGAAGGTTCGGGCGAAGATGAAACGGGTCTCGCCC
>CAXSEU010000052.1:339-12638 GCA_964236485.1 uncultured Lichenihabitans sp.
TCGTGGGCCGCAGCGCGATCCAGAGAGCGGGACCACCGGTGACGATGGCGGTGAGCGCTCTAGCCTTGATGATGCCGATGAGTTCGTTGCCGAGCGGCCGCAACGCCACGAGGAAGGCCTGGGGCCAGACCACTTCGCGGGCGATGCGATACTTCGACAGGCCAAGGGCTGCCGCGGTCTCGCGCTGCCCCACCGGCACCGAGGCCAGTGCGCCGCGGAAGATCTCTGCCTGATAGGCCGCCGTATTCAGGGTGAAGGCGAAAATGCAGCAGGGAAAGGCTTCCTTGAAGAAGGCCCACACCCCGATGCCCTGCAGGAACGGCCGGATTTCGCCGGCTCCATAATAGACGAGGTATAGCTGACAGAGCAGCGGTGTGCCGCGGAAAAAGGTGACGTAGCACAGAGCGAGGCCGCGAGCCACGGGGTTTGCGGAGGTTCTCGCCTTGCAGATCGGATAGGCGAGCAGGAAGCCCATGCCGCACGACAGCACGACGATCTCCAGCGTGACGCGCAGGCCCTCGATCAGGCGTCAGCCATATGTGGTCAGAAGATCGGCGTCATAGATGAATCCGACGATGCCCTGCAGCGTGTCGATCATCGCGCATAGCCGCGGTTGGCTCGAACCTCGATGCGTGACTGCGCCCAACCCGAAACGATGCTGAAGATGAGGTAGATGCCTGCCGCGGCGGCGTAGAACAGGATCGGGTTCCGCGTGTTGCGGCTTGCCTCGGAGGCCGCCCTCAGGAGGTCCATGACCGCAATGGTCGAGATGAGCGAGGTGTCCTTGAGGAGGATCGTCCAGACGTTGCCAAGGCCCGGCACCGCGATGCGAACGAGCTGTGGCAGCACCACGAGGACGAAGGCGCGCGTCCGATCGAGGCCGAGCGAGGTCGCGGCCTCGGCCTGGGCCTTGGGAACCGCCTGCAGAGCCGCGACCCAGACTTCGCTGGAGTAGGCGGCCGCGATCAGGCCGAGCGCCAGGATCCCGGCCAGGAAAGCGTTGAGTTCGAGATGAACGCTGAGCGAGGCTGCCTTGCCCAGCTTGTCCAGCAAGGCCTGGAGGCCGAAGTAGATGATGAACAAGGTCAGCAGATCGGGGATGCCGCGGAAGAAAGTCGTATAGGCTTCCGCAAAACCCCGCACGGTGCGGTTCGACGAGGTCTTGAGGATGGCCAGGAGCAATCCAAGTCCGAAGCCGACCGGCAGGGTGCAAAGCGCCAGGAGGATGGTGACTGCCGCTCCCTTCAGGAGAAGAGGTCCCCATCCCTCCGGACCGAACAGCAGGCTGAAGGACGTCATGAGTTCGGTTTTCCTCGATCGGGTTCAGGCCTCGCCAAGCCTCGGCGTGAGTCGGCCCCCCGTCGCACCGGAGCTTCGGCGCGGATCCCGTGACCAGGCCCGGTTCATCAACCCAGGAGAGGTCGGCAATGGCACGACAGGCGCGGGTCGAGCGATGGCGAGCCGGGCGCTTCGGCGCTCACCCGCCGAGGCGCTTCGGCGGACCCCCTACTTGCCGCGAATATCCTGCTTGAAATACTTCGCCGCCAACGTCTTGAATGTGCCATCGGCATCGGCTTCCGCGATCGCTTTGTTGAACATGTCGCGCAGATCGCCGTCTTCGGGACGAAATGCGATGCCGACTCCTGGTCCGTGGATGTCAGGCATGCGGGGCGTCTGAGCGATGACGCGGCAGCAACCGTTGCCCTTCTTTTCGATGAAGTCCTGTTCGACCAGCAGGTCGCCATTGACGAAGTCGAGCCTTCCGCTCGCAAGGTCGAGGTTGGGCTCGTCCTGGGTCGGGTAGAGCTTGATCTCCGAATCCTTGTAATACTTGTTGAGGTAATTGGCATAGACGGTCGAGGACTGCGTGCCGATGGTTTTACCTTTCAGCGCTTCGGGCGAGATGTCGTTGCCCTTATAACTGGCCTGGCCGACCATGACGGGTGGCGTGGCGTAGTAGAAATCCGAAAAGATCACTTTTTTCTTGCGTTCCTCAGTAATATTCATGCTCGAGAGGACAGCGTCGAACTTATCGGCCATAAGCGCCGGAATGATGCCGTCCCAATCCTGGTTCTGGAAGGTGCAGCTCAGGTTGATCTTCTTGCAGAGCGCCATGCCGTAATCGACCTCGAAGCCGACGATTTCGCCGCTCGTGCTCACGCTCTCGAATGGCGCGTAGGTGGCGTCGGTGCCGAACCTCACGGTTTTCCATTCTTTTGCTTGTGCGGCCGGCGTGACGACGCAAGCCGCGAGCCCTAGGATCGAAAGCAGTTTGGCAAAACCCATGGTGTCAACTCCGAAGGCGCTTGCGAGGTCTTTGTGGCCGACCCCTGGCCAGATTACCTGGTCAAAGACCAAGCACGGAGCAAGAATTATGCCGCGCTTCGCCCGACCATTCGAACGTTCGAGATTTGCACGGATTTCGGCCTGCCGATAGTGGCGATTCACGCGGGCGCAGGCGAGGCTTCGCAGTGCTCCCGAGGCTCACGGGAGAGTGCGGGAGGTGGGGAGCAGGATCGTTTCGTCCGCCGCGGGCCGAGCCGTGCGCAGGTTCCCGAGCCCAGGACATCGCGGCAAGTTCGACCATCACCGCTCGGGCCAGGCGCCACCCCGACACGCGGTCGCCATCAGCGGGGCACACCAGTGTCAGGTCGACGCTCGCAACGAGTGCGCCGGCATGCGTGAAAGAGGCGCGCCGAGCCGGACCCGGCGCAAGAATGGCGCCGATCCGCTCACTCGCTGCCGGCGTCTCCACCCTGGCCGGCGCCGCCTTTCGCGCCCATTCCCTTGCGCTTCTGGGCTCCACCCGGGGCGCCGTTCCGGTTCCACATGTCGGCGGCGATCTTCCAGTCGCCGCCGGCCTTTTCCCAGACGATCAGATATTTGCCGCTCACGTCCTGGGCTCCCTGCCCGTTGCGGCCCTTCGCCTTGAAGCTGAAGCTGCCGACTTCCCGCGCGCCGGAGTCTCCCACCGGCTTGATGCTTTCGCTGGTGTAGCGAAGATCCTGAACACTGCGGGTCATGTTCGACAGGAACATCTGGATCTGTGCCTTGCCGGTCAATTCCCCACGACCCGGCGGCAGGACGACGGCGTCTTCGGTGAACAAGGCCGCCGCGGAAGCAACGTCCGCGCCGCTCATCGCTGCAGCGAACTTCTGACTGGTGTCGGTCACGGCCGCCACATCCTGGGCCAAGACGGGCTGTGCCGCGCCGCAAAGAACAAGAGCCACAACTGCAAAACGCATCGATACGATCCTCCGTTGCTGGGCTCGACGAGATCGGGTTCCCCAGCTAAAGGGCCCGGCGAAGCGTTCCTCACCTGTCGGCACTCCAAACTTAGGTGAGAATTAGAACGCGCTTTGGGCCGTTTCTATGGCGACCGGGGCGTGTTCTCAGTCGTCCTGGTTGGAATAAAGCCCAGGGTTGTCGTCGTAAAGACTCTGTGCCCGCCTGTTTTGACCCGGCCCGCCGCCTGCCTCCCGCTGACCGCCCTGAGCCTGGCCGCCACGACGCCCCGCGCCAATGACGCCGGCACCTCCGCCCCCGACCCCGGCGCCGCCACCGATGCCCCCGCGGCGCTGACCACCGCCGTAGCCCCCCTGACCGCCTCCGCCTTGCTGCCGATATCCACCGCCTTGCCCGCCCTGGCGCTGGCCCCCGCCAGGGCTGCCCTGCCGACCGCCTTGTCCACCCCGTCCCTGAGCTCCCGCCCCCGCGCCAGCGCCCTGGCCGGGCCGCCGCGCTTCCAAGGAAGGATTGATCGACCAGATGCTGCTTTCCACCTGCCAAGCGCCGTCGATCTTCTGCCAAACCATCATGAACTTGCCGACGCCACGTGTTCCGCCGCCTTCGCCGCCGGCCATCTCGTAGGTCCCGGTTTCGCGCGCGACCGCGTCGCCGAGCGCCTTCCACTCGCCCGTCGTGAAGGTCATGCCCGAGAACCGGTTGCGGACGCCTGTCCAGAACGCCGCGATCGCCTGGCGTCCCTTGATGGCGCGGCTACGCGGGGGCAAGAGCACCGCATCCTCGGTGTAGAGCGCCTTCAAGGCTTCGAAATCGGCCGTCTCGAACCCCGCCGCAAGAGCATCGTTGAGCGTCCCCACCTGGCCCTGACTGTCGTCCGTCATCCCGTCCTCCTGCGAGGCGACCCCTTAGGCCGCCGGTCCGGCGTTGCAAAGGCCGCACATAAAAATGGTGATCGTCACGAATGTCCACAACCTTGGGCACCGGATAGGTCGGCCTTGCGCCGACATCCTTTGAGCGGCATACCGGCCGGGCGCAGGATCGAGCCTCCGTCGAGCCGCCCGATACGGCCGGGAGGTCGACCGGATGGAAGCGGGAGAAGGAACGATGGTCTGGCTCCGGTTGACGCAAGCCAACACAGGAATGACGATCCACGTCAACATAGCGCAGGTGGTCGTCATCGCCCCGAGCAAGACAGGCGGGTCCGCCTTGCTGACCTTGGCGATGGAGAAGGAGTCGGCCCGGATCGTGCCGGTGAAGGAATCGCCTCAGGAAGTCGCGGATCTCGTGGCGCGTCGCGACGGTGCCGCCCCCTCGAAGTCGTGAACACGGCCGGCCAGCGATCGAGCGGCAGCGAGGCAGGGTCGTCTAATTGAAGGCGCCTTGCGGCGCATAGGCCGACGAAGGCCCGCGGGTCCTCAATCGACTCTGCGCGCTGCCGGCCGAATGTGTCCCGTGGGGCGGTCCGAACAACTGGCCGAGATAGGCGTAGTAATCGGGCTGTCGCGTCCTGATCGCTTCGCGGGTGAATGGCGCCCGGGCGACGCTGCCATAGAGGTAGCAACTTGCCGTCATGGCGAAGAACTCGCCCGGATTGGTCAGCATGTATGAGCCCTCCGGGTAGAGCCCGCGGGATAAGGCCTCCTCGTAGAAGCCCTGAATGTCGGGATTCTGAAAGCCTCCGGGCAGGCGCGAGTGGTGGTACACGTGCATGTACTCGTGCAGCAGCACCGGCCGTGGGTCGGATGTCACGAGATTGCCCATCTGTACGAACGAGCCTCCATCGTAGTGGCCGCCGCCGTTCAGGCCATTGCGGATCCGGATCGGGAAGCTGCGGAACAACTGAAGGTCGGACATCCTCAATCCCACCCTGCCGACGAGGTCGACCTGATGCTCGATCGAGGCGATTTCACGGGTGAGATTGCGGCTGCCTCCGCCTTCCGAAAGGTCGATGTGAAATCCATGGTAATCAAGCCCGCCGCCCCGGCCGGCGCTTGATCGCGCCGCGCGCCGTTGCGGGGCATAGCCCGGCTCGTCTTCGGCCCCCCGCGAATAGCCTGGCCGTGACCCGAAGCCGGCACCTGGACCGTCGAAATCGACAGGTTCGCCGCCGTTGGGTTCAAGATATTGCGCGAGCCGCACGGAAGGGGCGGCTTGCCGCGACGGGGCGCCGAGGTCGCCGGCGAAGGCCGACCAGGAGACGGTCAGGCAGACCAGGGCGCCGGCAATGTGCGAGGGCTTGCATCCCAACATGATTTCGCTCTCAGGAGATTGACGCGCCCGCGCTCGTATTACCACGCCGCGACGGATGGCGCGATGTCGTTTTGGCCGGGCAGGGAGGTGCAGCGGAACATCGATCAGGCGCCGGCGGGCGGGCGCATCCGCCCGCCACCCATGCCCATTCCCATGTTGGGCATCCGGCGGGGGCCGTCCTTCAGGGATTGCGGCAAGATCACGGAAACGTTGCGTGGATTTGCGCCCGGTCGGCGCCAGAAGTTGCGCCCGCTGAAGCGCTCGAACAATTCCGGCGGAAGGATCGTCGGCCGTTCGGCATATCTGACCTTCCGCCCCACGGTATGAAGACCCGGCACCCCGAGGTTCGAGTCAAATTCGTCCCCCTCGCCGTAGACGACGTTCTCGAAGTCATGCTCAAAGGGCTCCAACCCCAGCCCCGCGTAGAGCATGTCCATGGCACGCTTGGGATCGCGGGTAAGTGCTTCGTAATCCACGACGATCAGACGGTTGGCGTGCTCGCCATAGAAGGCCTCCTGCGTCGCGTTCCAGGCAAATCCGACGGTGCCGCCCGGCGAGGCCAGGGAGGCAACGCGGGTGTAGACCGTCAGTGCATCCTGGGGCTTGAACATCTTCGACTGGCCGAGAGCATTCTTGCGCAACACGCGCTCGAAGGAATCCATGATCCAGACGAGATCGCGGACGCACACGACGATCTTGGCGTTCGGATAGAGTTCCGCGATCAAGGACAGTTTGCTGCACCACATGCGGTTCGTGTCGAGCACGATCTTCTGCTCGTGCGTACCTTTGTAGAACGAATCGAAGAGGGCCTCCAGGACGTTGCGGCGCTGCGTCTCCGTGATCATCGACGCGAATTCGCTTCGTGGCCCCATGGCGGACTGCGCACGTGCGACGATGGCGCCAACCGGGCTGGACATGCCTGCGTGGAGTTTCGGGTTCTGCCGGAGCAAGGCGCCGAGCAGGGTCGAGCCCGAGCGCGGCAAACCTGAAATGAAATGAACGCCGTTATCCATCCAGAACTGTCCTTTTGAACCCGCGGAGCTGCGGACCTTCGTGAGCGCCGCTCGATACCGCTTGCGGCGTCGCGCGCCCGATCCTTAGAGCATCATCGGTCCAAGGTGAATGGAGTGTGCCAATCGAACAGCGCCAACCGGGGCTGGCGCTGTTCTTTTCGCGTCAGGCGGGCGAAAGGAGGCCGCCGGCCTCGCGAGCCGCCTTAGTAGACGTAGCCATACCCGCCGTAGCCATACCCGCCGTAGGCGTAACCGCCGTAGCCATAGCCATAGCCGCCGTAGCCGAAATAGCCGCCGTAGCCATAGTAACCATAGCCGTAGTAGCCGCCGTAGCCATAGTAGCCGCCGTAGCCGTAGTACCCGCCATAGTAGCCGCCGTAATAGCCACCATAGTAGCCACCGAAGTAATAGCCACCAAAGTACCCGCCGTAATAGCCCCCGTAGTAGCCCCCGTAGTAGCCCCCATAATATCCGCCATAATAGCCACCGTAGTACATGGACAGGTTCCTCTCATGGTTGAGCCGGACTCCGACGTCCGGCTCTCGAACCGCATGGCTGAATACACGCGGAACTTCAGGTGTCCCAGCGCCCCATCCCGGGCAATCCACCCGTCAGGGGCTTGCCCGAGCGCCTCGGACGAGGGGCCTCGGACGACGTCTGGGACGAACTCAAGGTCGCACTCATCTTTCCTTGCCAGACGAGGAGAGAATGTCGTGCAACGGTGCGAGAATGTAATCGAGCGCCCTCCGGCTCTCCGTCTTGACCTCGACCGTGGCCGTCATGCCCGAGGTCAGCGGGCGTTCGCGGCCATCCACCATGATCGTCGACTTCGAGGGCACGACGATGATCGGGAAAACGAGATCGCTGGTCTGCTGGGCCGCGCTCGTGATCGACATGGAACCGTCCGGCGCCGAGGAGGGGCTCGTCTGCTGCTGCTGCGCCTGCTTGCCCGTCAGGGCATCGGTCGCCACCGCCGTGACGGTGCCCGAGATCGTCCCGTAGCGGGTGTAGGGGAAGGTATCGACTTTGATGGTGGCTTCCTGTCCGACCTTGATGAAGCCCGCATCCGTGTTGAGGATATAGGCCTCGATCTCCATCGGCGTATCTTGCGGCACCACGTTCATGACCTGCTGTCCCACGGAGACCACCTGGCCAATGGTGGTGATCGAGGAGGCCTGCACGGTTCCGGACGCCGGCGCGCGCAGCGTCATGTTCGCGACCTTGAGGTCCGCCTTGGCGAGCGTCTGCACCAGCACGTCGGCTTTCTGCTGGGCGTCGACCAGCTTTTGCGTGTTCGTGTCGACGAACGCCTGGCGGGTCTTGGCGATCTGCGTTTCGATGACGGGGATCGACGCATTGGCGGAGGCGAGGCTGCCTTCGAGGTTCGATAACGCGAGCTGGGCCTCCGCCTTCTGCTGCAGCATGGTGACCAGCGTCGCCCGGCTGTTCCAGCCGTTCTTGAACAGCTCGTCGCGCATGCCGACGAGCTCGCTGACCAAGTCGATGACCGCTCTTTGCGGCACGATGCCGGCCTTGTACTTGTCGCGTTGCGCCTCCGCCTCCGCTTTCTGCGCATCGAGGTTGGCGAGCGTTGTGGCCAGGGTCGCGAGGTCGCTGTGGAGGGCGGCCTCCTCCCGCAGGCGCACCGCCGGCGGGATGGCGTCCGGCCATGGCACGGCAACGCTCACGTCGAGCTTGGGCCTGGAGACGGCCGTCAACGCGGTCTGGCGGCGGGCGATCTCGGCCCGGGCATTGTCGAGACTGTCGCGAGCCACGGCCTGGTCCGCCAGCGCCGCCGAGGCGTCGAGCTGAAGGAGCACGTCGCCCTCCTTCACGACATTGCCGTCCCGCGCGTTGATGGCCACGACCCTGCCGGCCTCCTGCGGCTGCACCACCTTGGTGCGCCCGGAGGTCTGAAATTTTCCCGTCGACTCGGCGTAGACATCGAGGTGGCCGAACCACGACCACGCCAGCGCCGCCGCGACGAGGGCGCATATGGCATACATCAACGCGATGCGGATCGGTGAGGCCGGGGCTTCGAGGATTTCCAGCGCACCCGGCAGGAACTCGCGGTCCTCCTGCACCCGCTCGCGCCTGACCGGTGCCCAAAGCTCGTCGAGGTCGATCTCCGGGCGGCGATGATGCCGCATGCGGCGGCCCTGAGTCGGCACGAGGGATTGATCGGACCGGGACCCGCCCTGTCCCTTTCCGACGACGGTGAGTTGATCCCGGCTCATGCGCTCACCTGATCGGTTTGCAGCGCCCATAGGCGGGCGTAAAGCCCGTTGCGGCGGCGGATCAGTTCCTCGTGCGAACCGATCTCGGTAATCTCGCCGCGGATCATCCCGATGATGCGGTCGCAGTGGCGCACCGCGGCCAGACGATGGGCGATGATGACGACCGTCCGGCCTTGCGCGATCTGGTTCATGTTGTTTCGGATGATGCGTTCGCTCTCGTAATCGAGCGCGCTGGTGGCTTCGTCGAGGATGAGAATCCGGGGGTTGGTGGCGAGTGCACGGGCGATGGCGATACGCTGCCGCTGGCCCCCCGAGAGGTTGGCGCCGCGTTCCTCGATCACCGTGTCGTAACCCTGATGCATCTTCGAGATGAACTCGTCGGCACCGGCGAGCCGCGCGACGCGCACCACCTGCGAGCGCGACATCTCGGGGCGCGCCAGACAGATGTTTTCGTGCACCGTCTGATTGAAGAGGAAGTTTTCCTGCAGCACGACGCCAAGTTGCCGGCGCAGCCACGCCGGGTCCACCTGCGCTATGTCGATCCCGTCGAGGAGGATTTCGCCCTTGGTCGGGCCGTGGAAGCGCTGGAGCAGCTTGGTCAAGGTCGATTTGCCGGACCCCGAGGGACCGACGATGCCGATCACCTCGCCGGAGGCGATGCTGAGGTTGAGGTTGCGCACCGCATCCGGCAGCTCCGGACGATATCGGAACGTGACGTTCTTGAGCTCGATCGCGCCATCCGACGGGGGCAGGGAACTCAGCGTCTGTCGATGCTGCTCGATCGGTTCGTCGAAAATGTCGGCGAGATGTTCCAGCGACACCTGAACGTCCTGAAAGCCCTGGTAGAGCTTGGCGCAGCGCAGGATCGGCTGGGTCATGCGCTGCGAGATCATCGAAAAGGCAATCAGGCCGCCTACCGTCATCTGGCCGGCGATGACCTGCTGGGTGCCGAAGAACAGGACCAGGGCGGTCGATATCTTGGTGATGAACTGCACGCCGGTCTGCGCCATCGTGCCCAGCATGATGCTCTCGAAGCTCGACTTGACGTAGGCGGCGTGGCGACTCTCCCACATCCTTTGGAACAGTGGTTCGACCGCGGAGGCCTTGATGGTCTGGATGCCGACCACCGTCTCCACGATGAGCTGCTGTCCTTTCGACCAACGGCGAAACTTGTCCTTGAGCTTGCGCCGGTAGGCGGGCCGCATGGCGAGCCCGATGACGAGGTAGAGCGGCGTCAGCATGAGGATGATCAGCGTCAGCGGCTTCGAATAGAAGTACAGGACGGCGACGTAGATGAAGATGAAGAAGAGGTCGATGAATGACGTCAGGCTCTGGTCCGTCAAGAACCGGCGCACCGTCTCGATCTCGCGCGCCCGCGTCACGATGATGCCCGCGGCGCGGCGTTCGAAATAGGAGATCGGAAGGCGTACGAGATGCGCGTAGAGCTTGGCGCCGAGTTCGACGTCGATCCGGTTCGACGTGTGGTTCAGCGCGTAGGTCCGCAGATATTGCAGGATTGCCGAAAAGACGGAAATCAGCACCATCGCGGTGATGACGACCACCAGGCTCGAGTAACTCTTCGACACCAGAACCTTGTCGACGACGAGCTGGAACACCAGGGGGGTCGCGAGGCCGAGGATGTTGATGAAGAACGACGTCACCATGACGTGGATCAGCGGCTTGCGATACCGCTTGACCGCGGGCCAGAACCAGGCGAGGCCGAACTTCACCTGCTCGGCGGTCAGTTCGGCGCTCTTGCCGACGAGGATGATCTCGTGATCCAGCCGCTCGAGGATCTCGTCGAGCGTCAGTTGTTCCTGCCGACGCGTCACCGGATCGACGAGCCTGTAGAGACCTGGCGCGGTCTCGACACCGAACACGGCCCAGGTGCCGTCCTTGACCTTGATGATGGCCGGAACCGGCATGGTGCGCAGACGCTTGGCCGTAGGATCGCGCAAGACACGAGCCTTCAGCCCGAGCATGATCGCCGCACGAGCCAAATCCGCGGCACCCGGCGGCTTGTCGCCCAAGGCCGACTGATGGGACAACTGGGCCGGCGAACACTGCACCCCATGCTGGCCCGCCACCTGAGCCACGGCCATGAAGCCACCACCGAACAGCGGTATTGCGTCTAGTGAGGACATCGTCCTAAGTCCCCTTGTGCTCAGCCAATACCGCCCAGTCTCCGGCCATCGTCGGCGTCAGGTTTATTGTCAAAGCCCGGCCGGATCAAGAGCGAGCCCCGCCCCGGAATCGCAAGTCTAGGCTGCGCCGTTGAATAATGGTTGAACGCACGGGTCATGCCCTGTTCATCTGCGGGCGCAAGGTGTATCCCGGCGACGGGGTGAGGGCGCTGGGACGCGGGCTGGCCTTGATTTCGTCCTGAAACTGGCCTTCTTCGATGGGGTAGCGACGGCAAGCGGGCCATTGTGCGACGGGCCCGCCTGGAACCGTCATCGACAAGGTCGCGCATGGAGGACGTAGCACTATGGAACCGCAACCTTATCCCTTGGTTTCGAAGAACATCGCATCGGCGGAGTTCATGCAATACGTGAACGATCTCATCGTCAGCAACATGGATCAGTTCGATGCCAACAATGCGGGTGCCAACCGCAAATTCCTCAAGATGGACTACGTGACACCCGAGGGCGACAAGGTCCTCTACGACATGAAGCAGCGTCTTGCCGCCCATTATGACATCGGCGAATACGTGGTTCCGCCGACGCTCAAGGACTTCGTTGGTTACATCACGGAAGGCGGCTCCATCCACCCCCACACCGACCCCGACCTGCCGGGCAAGCGGCATGTGCGCATCAACGTGCTGGTCAAACAACCCGGCGGCTGCATTCCGCTGCTCGAGAGCGTGCCGATCGAGGTGGCCGAGGGCGACGCGTGGCTCAATTTGGCCTCCCAGTGCATTCATGCCACGACGCCGGTGGTCGGCCCCGGCTTTCGCAGCGCCATCTCCTTCGGCTACCAGATCGACCCCAAGCGCGGCGACGAATTCTATGCCATCCACAAGGAGTGGATGACGAAGGTGCGCAGGCTCGCCGCCTGAGGAATAGCCGGGCGATTCCAAGGCTGCGGCGGCCGACCAGCCGTTGGGCGCCGCTTCACTTCACGTCCGCATGCCGCGGTTCATGTTCGCATTTCATGTTGCCTAAGCCCCAGGGGTGGCGGCTTTCCAAGAGGGGGCTTGATTGTCGATACCGGTCAATGACGTGGTTGCCATCGAACAGGCAGGGGACGTGCTGATCAGGGCCATCAATGCCGGGGACATCTCGGCTCTGTCGGATTTCTTCGCGCCCAACGCCGTCGTGCTCCCGCCGGCCCGGGCAGCCGTGCAAGGGGACGGCATCATTCCGTACTTTCGCAACATGGCGATGGGGAACGAGGGGCTGAAGCTCCTCTCCGCCGATATGGAGCCGCTCGGTCCGGACGCGGTGCGCGATAACGGCACCTTGAGCCTGCGCATAAAGCAGCAGAAGGGCGAGCGGACAGCCTTCAAATATCTCATGCTCTGGCAGCGGGTGGGCGGCGGGTGGAAGCTGTC
>CAXSEU010000053.1:0-810 GCA_964236485.1 uncultured Lichenihabitans sp.
GAGTTCCGCGGCGCGTTCGCCGACCACTTAGCGGCCCTCGAGGTCGCGGCCGACGGGGTCACGGTCAACCTGGTCCTGCCGGGCCGCATCGCCACCTCCCGGGTCGAGGCGCTCGACAAGGCCGCCTCGCAGCGCACCGGCAAGAGTGTCGAGGAGGTCGAAAAGGCGGCGCTGGCCACGATCCCGGCCGGGCGCTACGGCACGACGGACGAGTTCGCGGCCGCCGCGGTGTTTCTGGCGAGCCCGCAGGCCTCCTACATCACCGGAACCGCGATCCGGGTCGACGGCGGCGCGCTTCGCAACGTCTGAACATGGAACCAAGCGACGAGCGGGGCTGTTTCGCCGGGAGTGACCTTCGATCAAGGAGATCCGGCATGGGACTGCTCGAAAACACCATCGGTGCGATGATCGGCCGCCAGATGGGCGGCGGCGGCAATCAGGGTGTGGGATCGGGCGGGGGCGGCGCCTATGCGCCGCTCGCCGGGGCGCTGATCGCCATGCTGGCCGCCAAGGCCGCGACAGGAGGGTTCGGTGATCTCGGCGGCCTCCTTGGAGGCGGCAAGCAGCCGCCGTCCGCTTCGCCGCCGTCCGCCCCGCCGCAGACCGGAGGGGGACAGACCGTGCCGCAGACGGGCGCCGGAGGGCTTCTCGCCGGCCTCGGCGGCCTGCTCAACCATTTCCAGCAGAGCGGGCAGGGCGGCGTCGCCCAGTCCTGGGTGGGACCAGGGCAGAACGCCCCCGCCACGCCGGGTCAGATCACGCAGGCGCTGGGCCCCGACGTCATGCGCGAACTGGCCCGACGCCTGAACA
>CAXSEU010000053.1:820-2127 GCA_964236485.1 uncultured Lichenihabitans sp.
GTCGCCTCGCAGCTGTCCCAGGAACTGCCTCAGGTGGTCGACAAGCTGACGCCGCAGGGCCGTCTGCCGACCTATGACGAGGCCTCGGCCTGGCATTGACGAATCGCCATGAAAACCGTGACACTGCCAGGCGGAGAACGCATCCCGGCCCTCGGGCAGGGCACCTGGAACCTCGGTGTCACGCCGGCGCGTCGCCGCGATGAAATGGCGGCGGTGCGCGGGGGCGTCGAGCTCGGCCTGACGGTCATCGACACCGCTGAAATGTACGGCGAAGGGGAAACGGAACGGTTCCTCGCCGAAGCCTTGCAGGGGCTGCGCCAGAAGGTGTTCCTGGTCACCAAGGCCTATCCCCACCATGCCTCGCTTTCCGGCTTGGCCGAGGCATGCGAGGCGAGCCTGCGGCGCCTCGGTACGGACCGGATCGATCTCTACCTGCTGCACTGGCGCGGGGAGACGTCGCTCGAAGAGACGATCGGGGGCATGCGGGCGCTTCGCGCGGCCGGCAAGATCCGGCACTGGGGCGTCAGCAACTTCGATCTCGACGACATGGAGGAACTGGCCTGCGTCGGGGGCCGGGACTGCGCCACGAACCAGGTCCTCTACAATCTTGGCCGGCGCGGCCCTGAATTCGATCTCCTGCCGTGGCTCGAGCGAGCGGGCATGTCGGCCATGGCCTACAGTCCGGTGGAACAAGGCCGGTTGTCGGGCCACGCGGCGCTGAAGACGGTGGCTGATCGCCTCCGCGTCTTGCCCCTCCAGGTCGCGATCGCCTGGGCGTTGCGGCGCCCGGGCATGATGGTCATCCCGAAATCCGGGCGCGTCGAGCATGTCCGGCAGAATGCCGCCGCCGCCGAACTTGAACTCGGCCCCGACGACCTCGCGGCGCTCGATAGGGCTTTTCCGCCGCCTGGGAGAAAGGTCCCGCTGGCGATGCTGTAAGGGTTTCCCGACGCATTGGTATGGTGGCGGCAAAGTCGTAGACTCTTCGAACGAGGGCGAACACGCCCCGGATGCCGAGGTCGGGAGGCCCCATGGACGACATCGAAAAGCGCACGATGGACAAGGTCGGCCGCCGCCTCGTTCCCTTCCTCATGCTCTGTTACTTCATCGCCTACCTGGACCGGGTCAACGTCGGCTTCGCGGGGGCCTCGATGCGCCAGGACCTGGGCCTCTCGGCCGCGGCCTTCGGTGGTGCGGCCGGCATCTTC
Organism: uncultured Lichenihabitans sp.; assembly: GCA_964236485.1. Lineage (GTDB taxonomy): Bacteria > Pseudomonadota > Alphaproteobacteria > Rhizobiales > Beijerinckiaceae > Lichenihabitans. The sequence continues at coordinate 2,029 of CAXSEU010000053.1, forward strand.
TTCATCGCCTATTTCTTCTTCGAGGTGCCGAGCAACATGGCGCTGAACCGATTCGGCGCGAGGCTCTGGATCGCGCGGATCATGTTCACCTGGGGGCTG
>CAXSEU010000053.1:2137-2422 GCA_964236485.1 uncultured Lichenihabitans sp.
GTCTCGGGCGCTCAGGCCTTCGTAACGGGCGAGATGAGCTTCAACGTCGTCCGACTGCTGCTCGGTGTCGCGGAGGCCGGCTTCTTTCCGGGCATCATCTTCTTTCTGACCCTGTGGTTCCCGGCGGCCTATCGGGCGAGGGTCATCGGCTTCTTCATGTTTGCCATTCCCATATCGACCGTCATCGGCTCGCCGCTTTCGGGGCTGGTCCTCAACCTTGAAGGGGTCGCGGGCCTGCACGGATGGCAGTGGATGTTCATCATGGAGGCCGTTCCCGCCGTGCTG
>CAXSEU010000053.1:2432-12537 GCA_964236485.1 uncultured Lichenihabitans sp.
CCTTCGTGACCTATGTCTTCCTGACCGACCGGCCGGTCGAGGCCGCCTGGCTCGAGCCCGAGGAGAGCGCGTGGCTACAGCGGCGGCTCGACGCCGAAGGGGCGAACCGTGAGAGGCTGGTCCGGCTCTCCTGGCTCCAGGCCGTTATCGATCGCAGGGTGATCGCCCTTGGTTTCGTCTACATGGGGTGCAACATCCCGCAATACGGTCTGAGCTTCTTCCTGCCGCAGATCGTCAAAGGCTTCGGTGGCCTGTCGAACCTCGAAATCGGCCTCATCACGGCGCTGCCCTACGCGGTCGGGGCCGTTGGCATGATCCTGTGGAGCCGCCGGTCGGACCGGACGGGCGAGCGGGTCTGGCACACCGTGGTGCCGCTTGCCTGCATCCTGGTCGGGCTCGTCCTGGCGGCTCTGATGCCCTCGCCGGCCCTCAAGATGGCGGCTCTCTGCATCGCCGGCTTCGGCTTCTTCGCGTCGCTGCCCGTGTTCTGGACACTTCCCACGGCGCTGCTGACCGGCGCCAGCGCGGCCGCCGGCATCGCGACCGTCAATTCCATCGGCAACCTTGGCGGCTACTTCGGTCCACAGGTCTTCGGCTGGCTCAAGGACCGTACAGGGGGCGAAACCGCGAGCCTGATGTTCCTCGCGGCCTGCGCGGTGGTCGGAGCCGTCATCGTGCTGACGCTAGGCCACAACCCGGCGCTCGAACGCGCCGTCCCGGAGCCGGAGCTTCGCTGACGACTCGCTCGCGTTGACACCGGCGGGTGACCGCTTACGCTGCCCGTAAGCACCCCGGGGCACGATCATGACGGTACGCCTTGCAGTCCTCGCTTTTTTCCTAGCCGGGACGGGGTCGCTCCTCGCGGCCCGCGCCGACGAGGCCTCGAGCCCGGAGCCGGCGCTGGCGGCCGCCGTCGCGGGCCCCTCGCGTAACCCCAAGTTCGTGGCCCGCGATATCGCGCGACACCCGCTCGAGGAACTAAGCTTCTTCGGGGTCACGCCCACCGCGACATTGGTCGAGATCTGGCCGGGCGGCGGCTATTGGACCGAGATCCTGGCGCCTTATCTGCGCGGGGGCGGCACCTATTATGCCGCCGTTCCGACAGGCGGCGAGGCAGCCGACAAGGAGGCTGGTCTGTTGATGGAGAAGATCGCGTCCGATCCCGCCACCTACGGCAAGATCGTCGTCACCAAGCTCGGCCCGGCCGACGGCGCGGTCGCGCCGCCCGGGTCCGCCGACATCGTCCTCACGTTCCGCAACCTCCACAACTGGATGAAGAACGGCGACGCCGACGCGGTGCTGAAGGACGTCTTCGACGCCTTGAAGCCCGGCGGCACCCTTGGGGTCGAGGAGCACCGCGGGCGCACGAGCGCCCCGCAGGACCGCAAGGCCCTCGACGGCTACGTCCGGCAGGACTACGCCGTCGCGCTCGTCGAGAAGGCGGGGTTCCGCTTCGTCGCCGCCTCCGAGGTCGCCGCCAATCCGAAGGATACCGCCGACTGGCCGAAGGGCGTCTGGACCCTGCCGCCGACCTACGCGCTCGGCGATGTCGACCGGGCCAGATATGCGGCCGTTGGGGAAGCCGATAATTTCGTGCTGAAGTTCGTCAAGCCGGCGCCCTGAGAGCCGGCTCCGACTTCTGGGTAATCGGGGGAGGCGCACGAGGGCGGAAGACCCTTCACCGATTGATGGTGTGGAACGGCCCGCTACGACAGCATCCAGGTGCTAACGTGGTCGTTGATGACAGCGCCACACAGTATAGAGCTGTTCCATGAGAGAGATTACCACGCTCCGGCGCGCGGAGGTCGTGGCCTTCTTCAGAAAGACGCCACAGTGTCTCATTGGTCTGGAGGCCTGCGGCGGCGCCCCTTATTGGGCGGAGCCAGCTTGAGGCTCCGGCCTGCGAAGCAGGCTGGAGAAGCCAGCGGAGGGACGGGAGATTGCCGCCCTCGGGCACGATGTGCGCCGGCCTACGTGAAGCCCTATGTGAAGCGCGGTAAAACGGATGCCGCCGACGCCGCGGCGATCTGCGAGGCCGTCACGCGAAAGACCATGCGCTTCATCCCGATCAAATCGGCCGATCAGCAGGCGGCCGCCATGGTGTTGAAGGCGCGCGAGTTGCTGGTGCGCCAGCAGACCCAGGCCATCAACGCGTTGCGCGCCCACCTGGCGGAACTCGGCATCGTCGCGGCGAGCGGCACCACGAAGGTGGCGTCGGCTGATCGATGTCGTGCGGGATGAAGCCGACAAGCGATTGCACAAGCTGCTCGGTTCGCCTGGGTGAAATCGCCGCTCAGATCGAAAGCCTTGCCCAGAAGATCGGCGAGCTCGGACGCGACATCGTGCTGGGGGCAAAGCAGGACGAAGACATGCGGCGCCTTGTGACGATCCCCGGAGTGGGGGCGATCATCGCCGCGTCCATCAAGGCGCTGGTTTCCGATCCAGGTGGCTTCACATCAGGGCGGCACTTCGCGGGCTGGCTCGGTCTCACGCCGAAGCCCCATTCGAGCGGTGGCAAGGAGCGGCTCGGTCGGATATCGAAGATGGGCAATCCGAGGTTGCGCTCGCTCCTCGTGTTGGGAGCCACCTCGGTCCTGCGGCGGATGAAGGGCAACCCCAGCGCGCCGGCGTGGATGGCCAAGCTCTTGGCAAGGCGGCCCTTCAAGGTTGTCGCCATCGCCCTCGCCAACAAGATGGCGCGCATCATCTGGGCGCTGCTCACCAAGGGCGGCTTTTATCGCAACACGGGGTCGGCCAGAGGCATCGCAAGCGCCCCTCGCATCGCGGGTCTCATCAAGGCCAGCGGTCCGAGGCGGCGCGGGAGGGGCGGGTCACCCCAGCCACGAGGGGACGCGGTCGAGGCCGATGAGATCGTCGTAGGACCCGCGCGGCCGGATCACCGCGAAGCGCTCGCCCTCCACCATCGCTTCGGGCACCAGCAGGCGCGTGTTGTAGGTGCCGGCCTGCACGGCCCCATAGGCGCCCGCCGAGAGCACGGCCAGAAGGTCGCCGGGCCGCAGGGCGGGCAGGTCACGGTCGAGCGCCAGGTAATCGCCGGTCTCGCAGACCGGGCCCACCACATCGGCCCGGGTCCGGTCGGCACCCGGGGCCGGCTGCCGGACGGGAACGATCTCGTGATGCGCCTCGTAGAGAGTCGGGCGGATGAGGTCGTTCATGGCGGCGTCCACCACGACGAAACGCTTGGCCTCGCCGCTTTTCACCAGGATGACGCGCGTCACCAGTACGCCGGCGTTGCCGACGAGGAAACGTCCCGGCTCGCAGATGCAGGTGACGCCCGCATTGCCGAAATGCCGCCGGACCAGGGTGGCGTAGCGGTCCGGCCCATAGGCGGCACCGTCCTCGCCAGCCCGATAGGGGATACCGAGCCCGCCCCCGAGGTCGACGTGGTGGATGTCGTGCCCGTCGGCGCGCAGCAGGGCCAGCAGTTCCGTCGTGGCCGCAAAGGCCTTGTCGAAGGGATCGAGATCGGTGAGCTGCGAGCCGATGTGGAGGTCGATGCCGGCGATGTCGAGCCCGGGCAGGCCGGCGGCCTCGCGGTAGACCTCGCGGGCGCGCGAAATCGGGATGCCGAACTTGTTCTCGGCCTTGCCGGTGGCGATCTTCGCATGGGTCTTGGCATCGATGTCGGGGTTGACCCGAATGGCGATCCGCGCCGCGATGCCCTTCGAGACCGCGAGCCCCGAGAGCGCCCGCAGTTCGGCTTCCGATTCGACGTTGAAGCAGAGGATGTTCTCGTCGAGCCCGAGCGCCAGTTCGGCCGTCGTCTTGCCGACGCCCGAGAAGGTGATGCGATCCGCGGGGACGCCGGCCGCGCGGGCGCGCCGCAATTCGCCTTCCGAGACGATGTCCATGCCGGCCCCCAGCGCGGCGAAGAGGCGCAGCACGGCCTGGTTCGAATTGGCTTTGACGGCGTAGCAGATGGTGGACGGCTGTCCGGCCAGGCTGTCGGCGTAGAGGCGATATTGCGCCCGCATGGCGGCGGCCGAGTAGCAATAGACGGGCGTGCCGACCTCGGCCGCGACGGCGGCGAGGCTCACACCTTCCGCGTGCAGAAGGCCGTCGCGATGAACGAACACCGACAACGCGGGCCCTCAGAGCAGCGGGTCGAGGATGAAGGGCTGGTCCGGCGGTCTGATGGGCGGGTTCGGCGGCTTTCTGTGAATGTTGGACTTCGACGCCGGCTGCGCGTCTTCGGCCGGCGCGTTGGGGTCGGGCGGCGGCAGCAGCCGTCCGCGTCGGCCGCAGCCGGCGAGGCCCGACGCCAGCATCGCGGCTACCCCGAGGGCGGCCAGGGTTCGCACCGTGCGGGGACGCAACACTTCAGATTCTCCAGCCTGACCTCCGCCCATCCCTACACTGGGGCCAGGTCCTTAGGCGAGGGCCTGGGTGACACACAGGCCTTGGAAATCAATGGCGCCGTCTGTTGCCGCCGAGGCCATGGCTTGGCGGCGAAGCTCTCGATCAAAGCAGATCCCGGAACACCTCGGCCCGCGCCAAGGTGTCGGACGAATAGTTCCGGTAGGTGGTCCTGAGGTCCGGATCCTGATTCCGCGACAGGCAGGCATAGGCCCAAAGGCCCGAATTGTAGGCCGCCACCGCCACGCGGAGGAGGTCCTCGTCGCTGAGATCGGCTTCACCCCGAAAGGAGGTGCCGCCGACCCTCAGGATCTGTCCTTGGCCGCTGCGGATTTGCTCGCGCTTTCCATCGAGCACGAGGGCGCCCCTCTAGATGCAGCCGGCGACATTATTCCAGCCACCGGAGTGGCACCAATGCGGACAGCTCCGATCGTCGATCTGCATGAGGCCGTAGCCATGGCCGCCGTCGCCGACGATGCTCCGCATGTTCGTCTCGCGCGAGGCGATCGCGAGAAGCAGTCCTACGGGGAACAGGTAGTCTTTCGCCGCGGCGTCGAAAGCATCGATCCATCCGCTGCGCCGTGCGACGCCGAATTCCCGCGTGAGATCATTGGCGGTCCAGTCCGGCATGACGACACCTTCGCGTTCGAGCATGAGCTACAGCTTGATCGGGCCGTCACGCGGCGCCGAGGGCCGCCCAGACCGCCATTCGGCCCTCGGTCAGCATGAGCCTTTGCGCTGCGCGCGAGGGGCTTGGCTTGCACAAGAACCATTGGAAATGCGGGGTGTCGGGCTTCTTCCAGTCGCCGCCCCAGCTGCAGTCGTTCCGCTTGAAGATTTGCGCGACGGTCTTGAACCAGGTCTCGCCGCCGTCCGGGTTCCAGTATTTGGTGCGATCGACGATATCGACGGCAAGCCCGTAGCCGTGCCAACTGAGGAGGTTGGTGGGGGCATAGGTGACCGGGTGTGTGGGCGGGATGATGGTTCGCCCGCGCGCGTAGTAGAGCGCCTGCAGGTCCTGGCTGCGCTGCCCCTCGAAAACGATCGCGTCGTACCCCGCGTCCTGGCAGGCGTTCAGCGCCCTGAGGACCGACTGGGCGAACTTCGGCGCAAGCAGCGAGAGGTCGTGGTTGACCTTGGCCTTCGAGGTTCCCGAACCGGCGCTCACATCACACCTCGCTGGGGATCCGCGTCATTGGCCCATTCATGCGGCTCGAATGCATCGCTCCGCAGCGCCAACCCCGCCATTACGTTGGCGGTCGCGTTCTCACCGGCATCGGGCGGCCCATCGGGGTTCGCCGCTGCTGCGCCACCTCCGCCCGGCTTCTTGGCGTCGCCCGACTGGCGATCGGTCGAGGCCTCGTCGGGGCTCTTTTCCTTCGGCTTGATTGTCGAGCGCACGATCATGAACTTGTTCAGGACGTCGAACCAGAACGGGGCCCCGAGCGTGATGGCCAATGCCGTGATGACCCAGCCGAAGAAGACCGGGATGATGTTCGCTCCGACGCTCCTGCAGAGATAGTCCGGCGGGTCTTTGACCTCGGACGCCGGGTCCGGCCGGCAAAACTGCGGTCCGGGGTAGGGGTGGACGCCTCCCCTATTTCTGACCCATCCGATCGGGAAGCCGATCTTCTCGAAATCATCGGTCAGCGTCGCGACGGATTGGTCAGGGGGCGCAGGGTGGGACTTATCGGCGTTGGCGGGGCCCGCCTTCTCGGCCTGCGCCACCACGGCGGCGCGGAGCGCCTTGTCCTTGATCAGGTGTTCGACCACCGTGATGGCATCGACGTTGAAGAATATGGCGGCCAACAAACCAAGGACAAAGAGAATTTTCCCGGTTCGTCGGGTGTACCATCCGGCCACGCGGTCCATGGTCCCGTCGTACCAGTCCTCGAGCGCCTTCTTGACAGCGTCGAGATCGCCTTGCGCCGACGTGAGCGCCGTCAGCACCACACGTTGGACCGCGTTCGGCGTCGGCGCCTTGGCGAGGGCGTCCGTGAGGCTCTTGAACGATAGGGGTGACCCGGTTTCGCTGGCCTTTGCAACGATGTCGAGGATCGCGGACGAAAAGTTCTGACGCGGAATGTAGGACGGCAGGTCACGTGTTTTGTCGCTGTAGCCACCTTTATACAATGACGCAATCAAGGGATGATCGTAGAGCTTAGCCGTGAGAACGGCGTTTCCCTTCCCTTCCTGAAGAAGTTCCTTGATCCCGCGTTCCAAGTCTTTGGAACGGCTCTTCATGAAGTTCTCTATGAACTCACGAAGGGCCGTCGCAATTAGGCTCATGAAGAGAAACAGCAGCGCCGTGCCGATGCCGACGTCGATGACTTCGGATCCAAACATCGTCGCCCCCCGGCTCAACGCCAGGGCAGCATCGCACAGGGAAACGTGTAGTCAACAGGAAAAACAACTCAAGGTAGCAGGCACGAGCGTGGTTCGTGTCCCGTGCCGCCGCCTGCCGGTGATTAAGCCGAGCCCTTCAGCGCCTTGGCGACCTGAGCGACACGCCGTCCCTGGTAGCTCGCGACCGCGAGGTCGTCCTGGCCAGGCGGCGTCGCTGCCTGGCCCGCGCGGGCGCTGGCGCCGTAAGGGGTGCCGGCCTTGAACATCGCCGCGTCGGCATAGCCGGTAGGCACGATGATCAGCCCCAGATGCGCCATGATGCCGTAGAAGGACAGGATAGTTGCCTCGTTGCCGCCGTGCGGGGTCGATGTCGAACAGAAGGCCGAGCCGGCCTTGCCGTTCAGCTTGCCCTGGAACCAGAGGCCGCCGAGCCCGTCGATAAAGGCCTTGAGCTCCGCCGCCATGTTGCTGAAGCGCGTCGGCGTGCCGAACACGACGGCGTCCGCCCATTCGGCGTCCGCGGCCGTCGGGGCCTCGTAGAGGGCATTCATCCGCTCCGCGCCTTCGGCCCAGCCCGGCGTCTGCGCCATGACGTCGGGACCGACGAACTCGCGCGCCCGCCGGAGACGCACGTCGGCGCCCGCCTGCCGAGCACCCTCCGACAGGGCGCTGGCCAGCGATTCGGTGACACCGGTGCGCGAATAGAACGCGACCAAGACATTGAGGCTCACGTGACGATCTCCCTGAATGGCGGAAAAACGCGATGTTAGCGCGAGCAATCATCCAGTACAGAAGGATAGTTTCGATCTGACCGAACAGGTTCATCGATATGGCCGCGATCGGCACCCCCACTCTCGATCAACTGCGCGTCCTCCTGGCCGTCGCCGAGGCGGGGAGTTTCTCGGCCGCGGCACGTCAGCTGAACCGGCGTCAATCGGTGGTCAGCTACACCATTGCGCAGCTGGAGCGGCAGCTCGGCGGGCTGTCCCTCTTCGACCGGAGCCGGCGGCGTCCGTTGCTGACCGACGCCGGCCAGGTGATGCTGGCGGAAGCGCGCAAGCTGACGTCCGGCGTCGACGGGATGCGGGCGCGCGCCGGCGGCCTGCTGTCGGGGCTCGAAGCGGAGCTCGCGGTGGCGATCGACGTGATGATGCCGACCGAGCATCTGACCTGCACCCTCGTGGCCTTCAGGGCCGCGTTCCCCACCGTGACCCTGCGGCTTTACATCGAGGCGCTCGGCTCGGTGTCGCGGCTGGTGCTCGATCGCGTCTGCGCGGTCGGCGCCACCGGTCCCGAAATGATGACGACGGGGGAACTGGAGCGACGCCCCCTCGAGAGCATCCACCTCGTGCATGTCGCGGCCCCTCAGCACCCGCTGAGCCGGATCCGCGGCCCCATCACGGCGGCCGACGTGCGCGACCAGGTCCAACTGGTGCTGAGCGACCGCTCGACCCTCACGCAAGGCCAGGACTTCGGCGTCCTCAGTCCGGAGACCTGGCGCCTCGCCGACCTCGGAGCCAAGCATGCGCTGCTGCTCGCCGGGCTCGGCTGGGGCAGCATGCCGGCATCCACGGTGGAGGACGACATCGCGGCCGGACGTTTGGCGGTGCTGCACATCGAGGCGCTGCCGCAGCTCCGCTATCAGCTCTTCGCCATCCACCGCGCCGATGCGCCGCCGGGGCCGGCCGGCCGCTGGTTCATGGCGCGGCTGGCGGAGCCTCGCGAAGGTCCCTCCCCTCGGGTCCAGGCCCCTCCGACGTGAGCCGCCGCAGCCACGATTCAGCCTGGCGCCGCACGTTGCCGGGCGCGGTGCCGCCGTAGCTGGTCCGGCTGCGAACCGACTTCCCGGGACTGAGCACGTCGAACACTTGGAGCGTGATCCGCGGCTCGACCCCCCGCATCGCCTCGAGAGGCACCTGCTCCAGCGTAAGCCCTCCTTCAGCCGCGAGCGCCACGATGCGGCCAGTGACGTGATGGGCTTGCCGGAACGGCATGCCGATCGCCTGAACCAGCCAGTCGGCGAGGTCGGTCGCGGTGCTGAAGCCCCCGCCCGCCGCCTCGGCCATGCGGCCGAGATCCGGCTTGAGGTCACGCACCATGCCGGCCGTGGCGGCGATCGTCAGGGCCAGGGCGTCAAGCGCCGCGAAGGTGCTTTCCTTGTCCTCCTGCATGTCCTTCGAATAGGCCAGCGGCAAGCCCTTCATCACCGTCAACAAGCCGACGAGGCCGCCGATCACCCGCCCAGTCTTGCCGCGCACCAGTTCCGCCGCGTCCGGGTTGCGCTTCTGCGGCATGATGGACGACCCGGTCGTGAACTTGTCCGACAGGCTGGCGAAGCCGAACTGCGGGGTCGCCCAGAGCACGATCTCCTCGGCGAAGCGCGACAGGTGGACGGCGCAGATGGAGGCGGCGGCAAGGCTCTCCAGCACGAAGTCACGGTCGGAGACGGAGTCGAGCGAATTCGCGGTCGGCCGGTCGAAGCCGAGCGCCGTCGCGACCGCCTCGCGATCGATCGGGAAAGAGGTCCCGGCCAGGGCGGCGGCGCCGAGCGGGCTTTCGTTGAGCCGCCGTGCCGCGTCGCGGAACCGCCCCCGGTCGCGCCCGATCATCTCCACATAGGCCAGGAGGTGATGACCGAATGTGACCGGCTGTGCGGATTGCAGATGGGTGAAGCCCGGCATGATCGCGTCGGCATGGGCGAAGGCCTTCTCCACGAGCGCGGTCTGCAGATCCTTGAGCCCATGGTCGACCGCCCCGAGCGTCTCCCTGACCCAAAGCTTGAAATCGAGCGCCACCTGATCGTTGCGCGAGCGCGCCGTGTGAAGGCGCCCGGCCGCTTCGCCGATCAGTTCGGCGAGCCGCGCCTCGACGTTCATGTGGATGTCTTCGAGCGCTCGGGAGAAGGTGAACCGGCCCGCCTCGATTTCGCCCGCGATGCGGTCTAGACCGCCCCGGATGGCGTCGGCGTCCTGTGGCGAGATGATGCCTGTCGCGGCCAGCATGGCCGCGTGCGCCTTGGAGCCCGCGATGTCCTGTGCCGCGAGACGCTGATCGAAGCCGATGGACGCGTTGATCTCTTCCATGATGGCGTCGGGGCTCCCCGAGAACCGTCCGCCCCACATCGCATTGCTCATCGCCGCCTCGGAAAAAGCCTGATGCCTGATCGACCTGACGCCGTTGGACCACACCCGGACGGCCCGGACCCGGCGAGGCGGTCGGCGCCCCGGCGTGGCTTGGTCCCGACGCTTGCCGGCGCGCTTGCCCTCGCGTGCGGTTTGGCGGTCCTATACGGGAAGGTTCCCCTCGGCAAGGACGCCACGCCGTCCTGCGCGACAGCGGCGGCCGCGACGGCGCGGCTCGACCCGTTGATCCATGGCGAAGT
>CAXSEU010000054.1:0-6204 GCA_964236485.1 uncultured Lichenihabitans sp.
CATGGGGCGAACCGTTCCGCTCAACTACATCATCGGCATGAAGATCGCTCCCGTGGGCGGCCTTCCACGGCGCCTCAGCTACAACGATCCCGACAGCGTCGCCGGCGCTTCCGACCCGGGCATCGTCCTGCTTCCCCTTCTCCATCCCCGGCGCCCGGCCCATTATCGGGGAGAATATCCTTGAGCAACAGCTAGGCTGATGGCACAGGACGCGCTTGAGCCAAGTCGAACGCGACCTTGTCCGAAGGCTCGTCCGGCGCGAAGCTCGATCGTCAGGAGAACGGACGTGAGCCAGACCCAGCATCGCTATGTGGCGGATCTCTACGCCCCTCGCGCGTCGTCTTACGTCACCAGCGCCGTCCACAGTGCAGGCGCGGACCTCGATCAGATCGCCGCCTTGCTCGAAGGTCGGTCATCCGCCCGCGTTCTCGACCTCGGCTGCGGCGGCGGCCACGTGAGCTACAGGGCCGCCCCGCACGTCCTTGAGGTGATCGCCTGCGACCTGACGGCCGACATGCTGGCCGAGGTGAAGCGCACCGCTGAAGCGCGCGGGCTCCGCAATATCGTCGTGCAGCAGGCCGCCGCAGAGGCGCTGCCTTTTGGAGACGCATCGTTCGATGTCGTCCTCTGCCGCTTTACGGCGCACCATTGGCACGATGTGGAGGCCGGCCTGCGGGAGGCGCGACGGGTGCTGAGACCCGCTGGAATCGCCGTGTTCATCGACGTGATAGCCCCCCAGCACCCGCTTCTCGACACGCATCTTCAGACCCTGGAGTTGCTGCGCGACCCCTCGCACGTGCGGAACTACAGCTACGCGCAATGGGCCGGTATGCTTGGCCGTGCCGGCTTCGCGATCACGGGAGTGACCATGCGAAAGCTGCGCATGGATTTTGACGTGTGGCATGCGCGCACAGGAACGCCGGAAGTCTACGTTCGGGCGCTGCGGGGCCTGCAGGAACAGGCCAGCCGTGCCGTCAAGGACCATTTCGCGATAGCGAAGGACGGTAGCTTCGATCTCGATGTGATAACGCTCGAAGCGCAGCCGACCGCGATCTGAGGCCACCGGCAGACATCAACCAAGCCACTCGTCGAGGTGGTCCAGGAGATCGCGCGGATCGCGATAGATGCGGGTCGCCCCCGCGGCCCGGATCACACCCTCTTCGAACCCGCCGCAGAGAAGGCCGATGGAGGACATACCAGCCTTGCCGGCCGCTTCCGCATCGTAGGGCGTGTCGCCGATCACCACCGCCAGGCTCGGAGAAAGTTGCAATTTCTTCAGTGCCGCCTGGAAGATATCCGGATGCGGCTTCGACTTTTCGGCGTCGTCGGATGACGTCTCGACGTCCGTTAGACCTTCCATCCGGGCCGCTTTCTTATAGACCTCGAGTTCATCGCTCTTGGCCGATGACGCCAGGGCGATCTTCTTCCCTCGCGCCCGGATGGCGCGGAGAAGGTCCGGCACGACCGGGAAGGGCGTGACACGGGGGAGGTAGTCGCGCGTCAGCAGCCCCTTGCGATAGTCCTCGATTCTTTTGCCCAAATCCTCGACCTCGTCGGACTTCAAGAAGACCGGCAGCAACTGATCGCCGCCCTTGCCGATCTGCGAGCGGATAGCCGCATAGTCGAAGTTCCTGTCGAAATGCGCGAAGGCGCGTTGCCAGGCTTCGGCGTGGAAATCCACGGTGTCGACCAATGTCCCGTCCACGTCGAAAACAACGGCTTCAATCATCGAGCTTTCTCCATCATTCCACCACGGACGAACGAAAAGTCCCTCTCGGTGTTCCGCATCATTCCTGCCCTCCGAATGCGAAAGCGGGCGTGAACACCTGCCGGGCACCCGGCGGGGGAGGCGGGAAAGGTTCGGCTTCGCGCACCATTTCGAGGCCGAGCGCGTCGACGGCGGGGTTGCCGCTGGATTTCTCGATTCTTAGATCGCCGGCCCGACCCCCCGGGTCCACGCTGAAGGCGACGATCACCTGCCCGCGAAGGTGGCGGGCGGCGGCTTCCTCCATGGCCCGGTGCGAACGTTGGATCCGGCCGTAGACGAGGCCCTTGTACTCGTTTCCGGCTTGCGTGCCCGATCCGGACAGCACGGCAAGGAACGTCGAGGGGAGGGCCGAAAGATCCATCGGCAGCGCTTCGACGAGTTGGGCCGAAGCCTTGGTTCTTCCGAGTGTTCTGGGGATCGCCGGCTCGGTCCCGGGAGGCGGCGCCGGGGGGGATACCACAAACCCGCCCTGCGGGGCGCTGACGACCTCGGGCGCTGCGGCGGGCCTCGTGGGAGCCGTCGCCGGTTCGAGCGGCGCGGGTTGCGGTGGGGGCTCGGTCCGCGGTGGGGGGGCCGCTTCGGCGATGGCGGCCGGCGATGGCTCCGGTGGTGGCGCGATGAGCGGGGGCGGAGCTCCAGCCTCAGACGTCGGGGGTGAGGGCGGCGGTGGCAGCGGCACGGGCCGGGGCGACGACACGGTCGACGGCAGCTTGGGCGCCCGCGGGATCGACGCGACGATTGCGACCGGGATCGCCGTCTCGGTGGGGGACGTGAAATCACGCCAGTCGAGCAGCAGGAGGAGGAGCGCCGCGAAGCCGCCGTGCACCGCAAGCGCGCAAAGCGTCACGAGGGCTGGAGCGCCCCAGCGAGCAGGCGGTGAGGGGGGTATGATACGCCCAGGGACGATCGTCAGGCGATGGCGGGGATCCTCCTCCGGGAACTCGATCGGCCGGTTTGGTGGTATATCTGGAACCGCGGCATCGGTGAGGCCGGTGACAGTGGAAATGTCGAAACTGCCGCGCTCCATGCCCGCCCTGATCCTGTATGGTCCCTGCATAAGGCTCTCGGCCTGGGCTTTCCAGCCTCGGGCGAACCAATCGGCACCCTGCAGCCGCAACGCCGCTTTGCGTGGAGGCCTTGCGGGGCAAGACGCCTTGGGCTCTTCCTGTTCGTGGAAGGACGGGATGGGCCGTGCTTTCGTGTGAAGGAGAGAGCGTCGTGCCGAAGGTAAACACCCGGCAGCGGGTCGACAAAGCCACGCCATCCCGGATGCCGCAGGAGGCGCGAACCCTTGCCATCGATATCGGCGGCACAGGCCTCAAATGCTCGGTGCTCGACGAGAGTGGGGGAATGGTTCATCCCAAGGTGTGGCGCGCGACACCGCATCCGTGCCCCCCTGACGTGCTCATCGAATCCGTCGAGGACATGGTCAAGGAGCTGCCCGGGTTCGACCGCGTCTCGGCCGGCTTTCCGGGCGCGGTTCGGGCCGGCCGGGTGATCACGGCACCACACTTCCCGACCGAGGCCTGGCAAGGTTTCGACCTTGCCGCCGCCTTGAGTCGCACGTTCGGCAAGCCCGCACGCGTCCTAAACGACGCCGACGTGCAGGGGCTTGGCGTGATCGACGGTAAGGGACTGGAATTTGTGCTGACGCTCGGCACGGGAGCCGGAACGGCCATCTTCCAGAACGGGCGCCTCACGCCGCACCTCGAATTGGCGCATCACCCGGTTCACGGCAAGAAGGCCTATAACGATTATGTAGGTCGGGAAGCCCTCAAGAAAGTCGGCGGCAAACGATGGAACAAGCGAGTGCGTCGGGTCATCTCGATACTCGAGGCCCTGGTGCACTACGACCATCTGTATATCGGGGGCGGCAACGCCGAAAGGCTCGACGGGACCTTGCCCGACAATGCCTCGGTGGTTTCCAACGAAGCCGGCATCACCGGAGGCATCGCGCTCTGGCGGGAGGGGGTCTATGCGGAAGATTGAGGTCACCGCGCGCGGCGCCTGTGGAGCGGGCCGGCTTACCGCCCTATAGGACGGAGGCCTCGGCGAAGCTCCTGAGGTCCGGAACCGCGGTGCCGTCAGCGGCGGAGGACGACCCCGGAACGAAGGCGTCGAAGGCCGACCAGAACTGTTCGCGCAAGCTGTCCCGCTCCATCAGGATCTCGTGCTTGGCTCCGAAGACCGTCACCAGCGTTCCCGTCCTCAAGCGACCGGCGAGACGTTCGGCCGCCCGGCAATCGACGACGACATCGGCGCCGGGCATTACCACCAAGGTCGGCGTCATGAAGTCCCTCCCGAACCTCTCCTGCTGCAAGGAGGCGATGCAGTCGAAAGCAGCGTTCAGCCAGCCGTAGGTCGGCGGTCCGATGGAGAGCCTCGGCGCCGCTTCGAGCAGGGATGTCACCCGGGTGAAGCGCACTTCGTCCGAGGTGAGAACGTTGCCCGGAAAGGTGTTGAGAAACAAGGAGCGGTTCCGACCCAGAGGTACGAAGTGGCGGCCGATGCCGATCCGGCATGCCCATCGGGCCAGGACCCGCGCGAGGTTCGGCATCGGAAGGCCCGCGATGTCGATCATGGGCGCCGAAAGCACGATGCGCCGAAAGATCTCCGGGTGCCGGGCCGCGAAGCTCAGGACGATCGGGGCGCCCATTGAATGGGCGAGCGCGAACCACGGTCGTGGGCAAAAGGGTTCGAGAACCTGACGATGCACGGCTTCGAGGTCGTCCTCGAATTCCGCGAAGGTCCAGATGTGACCCTTGCGCCGATCACGCAACTGCCTGTCCGAGAGGCCCTGGCCCCGCCAGTCGAGTACCAGCACCGAAAAACCGCGGCGCCGGAGGTCGGCCACGACCTCGTAGTACTTCTCGATGAATTCGCTGCGGCCAGGGCAGATCACGACGGTTCCGCGCTGGCCGGCGTCGAGAGCTGAAGCCCAGCGGGCCGTCCTCAAAACAACCTTGCGGCTCGTCACCACCGGGCTGACGATGCCGTCTTCGGCTCCATGCCTTTCCGCTGCGATCAACTCCATGGTGGCAACTCGGCATACGCGGGCACCTGGCACTGGCTCCGGACTCTCCCCCGGTATTATAGGTCGGACCGGGGGAGGGATGAAGAGGAACGAAAGATTAGCGTTAAGAGCCAAGCCGGCAGATCGCGGCGATTTTCAGCCGGTCCATCATCGCACCGCCGCACGGACGGGATCGGTCCCGCGGACCGTCGTCACGACGGGCGCCGCGGCCATCTTCAGCGCCTTCGACCGGACCGAGGCTTGCGCCAAGCGTCATAGGTCCGCTGCGTGATGCCCCTGTTTGTTCGCCCGCCGGGATCCTTCGGGTTGTTAACCCGCCCGCCCTCGGATCGCAGAACGAGCGAAAGTGCCGCCGCAAAAGTCGCGTGGCTCATACAGGTTCTCCAATGCAAAAGGGCGCTCGGGTGGGGCGTCTTGGGATCGTTTTGCGATGAATAGGGTCGGGCGCGTTCGCGACTTCCGACCGAACCGGGACCATGCCTCAGACAGGGGACCGAGGCAAGGTCACCGATTGACTCTCCCGGCCGGCGTGCCGCAATCTGGCCAAAATTCCAGGAGATCGGCATGAGACGGGCAGTGTTCGTGGTCCTCGCGATGCTGACGTGCAGCGCACCTGCCATCGCATGTTCATTCAACACGGATTGCCAGCCTGGTAGCGCCTGTTTGAAGGCTGCAGGAAGCATCTACGGGGTTTGCGCAGGCGGCTTGATGCCGGGCAACAGCTACGACCGGCAGCCCACCTATAGCCCCCTCGATGTGAATAGAAGCGCCGGGAACACGTGTTCGTTCGACACCGATTGCGGACCGGGAAGCAGATGCGTCAGAGGCAGCGGCATCTACGGCGTGTGCATGAGGTAGCCGGCCGTGCGCACCATCCTCGCCGCTACCGCAGTTCTGCTTGCTGCAACCACGGCTAGCGCTGCTGATTTCAAGGTCGGCTCGTTCATGGATGCGACCCCGATCATCACGGTCACCGGCCCGGTCCTGCTTGCGGACGATCTGAAGTTCATGCGCTTCGCCGACGCGCTGAGCGCTGCCGTGGTCAGCCTGACAAGCCCGGGGGGCAACCTACAGCCAGCGCTGCGCATCAGTGACCTGATAACCAGGAAAGGCTTCTCGACCTACGTTCCGCCGAACGCGATTTGCGCATCGGCTTGCGGGCTCATGTGGCTGGCCGGCAAGTCCCGAATGGCCGGCCTGGGTGCCCACATTGGTTTTCACGCCATCTACACGGGACAGGGCGCAATTACCTCTGACGGCAACGCCGTGGTAGGCGCGTACATGGGCAAGCTTGGGTTCGGACCGGACGCGATCATGTACATGACCGCGGCTCCGCCTGACCAAATGACGTGGCTTTCGGATGCGGCTGCGAAGCAGTACGGCATCGCCTACGATCTTAGGC
>CAXSEU010000054.1:6214-12437 GCA_964236485.1 uncultured Lichenihabitans sp.
ACGCGCCAGCTCCGGCCATCGTCGCGTCGGTCGCTCCGACACAACTGCCGCCCGCGCTGTCATCTTCACCACCGCCTCTGGCGCCGGGTCCTCCGATGCAAATTCAACCGCCCGGGGCGACAGCTCCGGCGTCTACCGTTGACTCCGGGCCGCCTGAAATCCTGTCGCCGCGACCGGCGCCGCCGTTACCGAAGAAGCGGATCGTGGCAAGGGCACGGCCTACGACCGTTCAGCAGAGCTTTTTCGACTGGCTGTTCGGGAGCGGATCGGCCAGCGCCAACCACATCCAGTGAGTGGCGGCTTCCGAGATCTCGTCTCTGGTCCCTGCTGTCCGCCTGCCGCGAGGTCTGCGCCCCGCGGAACATGCTGTAGCGCGCCAGCCTGTTCGCCAGGGCTGCCGGCCTTCGACGAAATCCGAACGCTCCACCCCACGCGTGGCGATGCTCGGCAACTTCCTGGACTGGCCCGGGGTGTCGATCCCAAACGGGTTCGACGAGCTCTGGCTTCCGACCGGCTTTGTTCTTTCCGGCGCTCCCGGCCGGGACGATCACTTGCTGTCGACGGCGCCTGTCGTCGAATCGCTCGTGCGCGGTTAGGCGATCACGCATGGCGTGCGGGTCGCCCGAGCGGCCCCGAGACCGGTTCCAGACGCCGACGTT
The DNA here is from genome assembly GCA_964236485.1 of uncultured Lichenihabitans sp. GTDB lineage: Bacteria > Pseudomonadota > Alphaproteobacteria > Rhizobiales > Beijerinckiaceae > Lichenihabitans. The sequence continues at coordinate 6,874 of CAXSEU010000054.1, forward strand.
GCGATTGCCAGCGCGGCCGCTCTGCGGCAAAAAGGGCCAAACACCTCAGCCCGATGCTCTTCGGACGCCAGAGCTGGGCCGGCGTGCCCGGCCGCACCTCGATCAAGGACTCCCGCCGATGGGTTTCAAATGCGGCATCGTCGGCCTGCCGAACGTCGGCAAGTCGACCCTTTTCAACGCCTTGACGCAGACCGCCGCCGCGCAAGCCGCCAACTATCCCTTCTGCACCATAGAGCCCAACGTCGGCGATGTCGCGGTGCCGGATCCGCGGCTCGACACGCTGGCGGGAATCGCCAGCTCGAAAGAGATCATCCCGACGCGGCTGACCTTCGTCGACATCGCCGGGCTCGTGCGCGGCGCGTCCAAGGGAGAGGGGCTTGGCAATCAGTTTCTCGCCAATATCCGCGAATGCGATGCCATCGCCCATGTGGTCCGCTGCTTCGAGGACGGCGACGTCACCCATGTCGAAGGCAAGATCGAGCCGATCAACGACATCGAGACCGTCGAGACCGAGCTGATGCTCGCCGATCTCGACAGCCTGGAAAAGCGGGTCGTGGTGCTCGAGAAGAAGGCCAAGGGGAACGATAAGGAAGCCAGGGAAGCTCTCGATCTCGTCAGCCGCTGCCTGGTCCTTCTCCGCGAGGGCAAGCCGGCACGTCTCGCCGCCGTCGCGGCCGAGGAGCGCAAGCTCTTCAACAGCCTGGGGCTACTCTCATCGAAACCCGTGCTCTACGTCTGCAACGTCGAAGAAGCGTCGGCGGACCGGGGCAATCCACTGGCGGGACGCGTCGCGGCCCGCGCCAGACTGGAGGGCGCCGTCAGCGTCGTCGTTTCGGCCAAGATCGAAAGCGAGATCGCGGTTCTGCCGCCTGACGAACAGAAGGACTATCTTGATGCCATCGGGCTTGAGGAACCGGGGCTCAACCGGGTCATCCGGGCCGGATACGACCTGTTGCATCTCGTCACCTTCTTTACGGTTGGGCCCAAGGAGGCGCGGGCCTGGACTGTCCCGAAAGGAACGCGCGCCCCCCAGGCCGCCGGGGTGATCCACAGCGACTTCGAGAAGGGATTCATCCGCTCCGAAACCATCGCCTACGGCGATTACCTTTCTTGCAAAGGTGAAGCGGGGGCCCGGGACGCAGGCAAATTTCGCCTCGAGGGCAAGGATTACGTCGTTCTGGACGGCGACGTCCTGCATTTCCGTTTCGCCAACTAGAGACGAAGTCGTGACGGCGAGTACCGGCCAAGGCCGGCAAATTGACACAGGATCGTCGGCCTGTTTATGGACCGCCCGGTGAGCGGACCATCGGACTGGATCGGACCGATTCGATGAAGATCCTGCATGTCATGGCCGGGAAGGACAACGGCGGAGCCGAGACCTATTCGACTGACGTGATGCTTGCTCTGCACCGCTCGGGATTGAACCAGTGCATCGTCGTGCGCGACAACGCACCCCGCGCTCGCGAGCTCGAGACAAGCGGTCTGCGCCTCGCCAAGGGTGTTCTCCGCCCGCCGCTTCATATCCTCCGCCGTCGGCATCTGGCCCATCTGATCAGGCGCGAGGCGCCGGACATCGTCCATTGTTGGATGCGGCGCGCCGTGAGTCTGTTGCCACGTTCCTTCACCGCCAGGGCGGTCGTCGGCTGGTTCGGCGACTACGAGGATGTCGCTCACTTCGACCATTGCACCCACCTTGTCGGGGTCACCGAGGATATCGTCCGTTCGATGCGCGAGAGCGGCATCGCGCAGGAGGTCGCGACCTATATTCCAACCTTCCCGTCCGTGGTGGACATGGCGCCGCTCGATCGAGCCTCGCTGAACACGCCGGCCGATGCCCCGGTGCTGCTCACCCTGTCCCGGCTGCATCCGGTGAAGGGCCTCGACACCTTGTTGCAGGCGCTCGCGCAGATCCCCGATGCCTTTCTCTGGATGGCCGGCGACGGTCCGATGCGAACCGGTCTCGAAGACCTTGCCCGCAAGCTCGGGGTCGAGGCGAGGGTGCGGTTCCTGGGTTGGCGGACGGATCGCGGCGCCTTGCTCAAGAGCGCCGACATCTGCGTCCTGCCGTCTCGCTACGAGCCCTTCGGCACCGTTATCCTCGAAGCCTGGGCGACCCGCAGGCCTTTCGTAGCCTGCGCGTCCGCCGGGCCGAAGGCTCACATCCGACATGGGATCAATGGCATGCTGGCGCCGATCGACGACGCGCCGGCCTTGGCCGCCACGATCAGCGCCGTCATCGAAGATGCCGGTTTGAGGACTCGCATCGTCGAGCGGGGATTTGCGGATTACGAGCGGGGTTTCACCATCGAGGCGATCACGTCTCGATGGATCGCCTACTACGGGAGCCTGATCGAGGCGCCACCCCGAGCCTACATCGCCGCGCCCCGATGACCATCATGCCGATCGATCGTTCGGCCGTGGAGCGCGCGCTGCCTCACGTCTTCGTCGTCATTTATGTGGTGGCGGTGACGCTGGGGACCTTCGTGGGAGGCTTGTGGGCCGGCGCCGGCATCGGCGGCGGCATCGTGCTTTTTCTCGGGACCTGGGCGGCGGACGGGCGCGTGCCGCGCCTCGACCCCATCGTATCGGGGTTCGTGCTGCTCTTTCTGGCGTCGATCGCGTTGCTCAGCCTCCGTTCGCTCTATCCGGCCGTCTCCTGGCACCTGGTCCTCAAGGAGACTTCCATCATGGTGCCGCTCGCGGTACTTTCCGGTCCGCGAATCCAGGCCAGGATGAATGACCCCGGACTCTGGCGGATGGTCTCCATGGCGGCGTTGATCGGGGCGGCCGCACTGGGGTTCGAGTTCCTGGCCGGCACACCGCTACTCTTCGCGATCAAAGGCAATGCGACGGGGCTGACATTCTACAACCGCGGCATTTCCTATCTGGCGGTCTTTGCTTTCCCGCTTCTGGCCTTTCTCTGGACATCAGGACGACGGTGGCAGGCGGTCGCCTTCGTGGTGATCCTCGCGGTGCCTTCGGAGATGACCGACTCGCGTGCCACCCGGGCGGCCATCTGCTTTGGACTGGCTACGACCGTCCTCGCATGTTTGCTGCCGGTGGTCACTCACATCGTGCTGACCTTGGTCTACCTGGCCCTCATGCTGATGCCGTGGGGTGTGACCCTCCTGTTCATCAACGGCCAGACGCTGATCCGCCGTCTGCCGCCGTCGTGGCAGCACCGGATCGAGATCTGGGACTACATGTCCTACCGAATCTTCGAGCGACCCTGGCTTGGCTGGGGCATAGGCAGCAGTCGTCTACTGGACTACCGGCAACCGCACGGGGCGAGCTATGTCTGGATCACGGAGAACGCCGGCCATCCGCATAACGGCATAATCCAGCTATGGGTCGAACTAGGAGTCCCCGGCCTTGTGCTCGGGGCCGTCTTCGCGCTTTTCCTTCTGTGGCGTTGCGCCAGCCTGCCGCCCCGGCTGAGGCCTTTCGGCTATGGCGCCTGGGTGGCGGCGCTCTGCGTCAGCCTCGTCGCCTATAATTTCTGGGATGATTCCCTGTTTTCCCTGTTCGCCCTGACGATGCTGAGCTTCAGGCGGCTGGCGCAAGGCGCCAGCCCATCGGCCCGGAGCCCGAGACTTGCGCCGCCGATGCGCTCGACGCGCGGCGTAATCCTCGAAGCTGCGGAGCCGGTGCCACAGATCCGTCGTGTTGCGGTGGACCATTAAGGGCGACGTTGCGTGCGCTCAAGCCACGGCACCGTTGCGCGTTGCCGAAGGAAGCCGCCGTGCGTCGACCCCTCATGACCCTCGCCGCCGGTGGCTTCGCGGCAGTGTTGTTGCTGGGTGGAGGGCTGGCGTTCTGGTATGCGCGTCCGACGGTGCTGACGGTGGCGATCTCCCGCCACGACCTCGACGACACCGCCTTGATCGCGGCCGTGGACGTTCAGTTGAAACGCGAACGTAAGACCATCCGCCTGCGGCCGGTCGAGGCCGAGGATGCAACCGATGCGTCCGCGTCCGTGGACGCCGGCCAGGCGGATCTGGCCGTGGTGAGAACCGACGTCGCCCTGCCGTCCTATGCGCAGACGGTGGTCGTGCTCCATCGCGATGCGGCAATCATCGTCGCGCTGGCATCGAGTGATCTGCATGAATTGAGCGATCTTCCCGGGCATCGGATCGGCATCCTGCGGGACGGGCCGGCAAATTCCCGCCTCCTCGATGCCGCCTTGGCTCAAGCCGAGATCAAGACCGATACGGTCCCGACCGAGGCCCTTCAGCCAGGCGAGGTCGCGGACGCGCTCCGCGACAAGCGGGTCGATGCCGTGATGATGGTGGATGTCGTCTCGAGCCCGACCGTGCGCGAGATCGTGAAAGCGGCGGCGGCCGTCGGGGGAGGCCCGCCGATCTTCATTCCCGTGTCCGAGGCCTCCGCCATCGCGCAGCGGTCGCCGGGGTATGAACCGACCACGGTCGTCAAGGGAGCTTTCGGGGGGTCGCCGCCACGGCCAGCCGAAGAGTTCGATACCTTGAGCGTGACCCATCGCCTCGTCGCCAACGAGAACGTCGATCAAGGGCCTATCGCGGCGCTTACCCGGTTCATCCTGACGGAGCGCTCCACCGTCGCGGCGACCTTTCCGATGGCGCGTCAGATCGAGGCTCCCTCGACCGACAAAGGCTCCGCATTGCCCGTGCATCCAGGGGCGGCCGCCTATATCGACGACGAGGAACAAACCTTTTTCGACAAATACAGCGACATGATCTATATCGGAGCCATGGCGCTGGGCGTCCTGGCCTCAGGCGCCACGGCCCTCTTCAGCCGTGTGAACGGGCGAAAGTCGGCTGCGCTCGACGGGTCCATCGGCCGGCTTCTTGAAATGTTGTCGAGCGCGCGTGCCGAGACCTCGAACGCAGGCCTCGACGCCCTCCAGGCGGAGGCCGACGATCTTTTGATTTCGGCCCTGGCCATCGGAGGAGGAAGTGGGGACGATGGGCGGGGCGCAGCCTTCGCCCTCGTCCTCGACCAGGTACATGCCGCCATCCGCGACCGGCGCGCATTCCTGCGGGCCGAGCCGCCTGTCACGGCCGCGCGCCAACGTGCTTTTGCCGGAGCCTCGGCCGCGCTGGAGTAAATTCGAGCAGGTTTGCCCTGCGAAACCGGCGGGTTCACAAAAGCCTCATCTTATAGTAAGGCTCGCCCACTTGTCGGCCCATGAAGTGCCGGTCGCATCACTGTCAAACCAATCCGATAGGTCGGACGGTCGCCGCTTGCGGCGCCCGCGCCGACGCATGATTTGAACGAGCCCCATGAACCTCCGCAACATCGCCATCATCGCCCATGTCGACCATGGCAAGACCACGCTGGTCGACAAGCTCCTTCAGCAATCCGGCTCGTTCCGCGAGAACCAGCGAGTCGCCGAGCGGGTGATGGACTCCAATGATCTCGAAAAGGAGCGGGGGATCACCATCCTGGCGAAAGCCACCTCGGTCCTGTGGCACGACAACCGCATCAACATCGTCGATACCCCTGGTCACGCCGATTTCGGCGGCGAAGTGGAGCGAATCCTCTCGATGGTGGACGGCGTCATCGTGCTGGTCGATGCCGCCGAG
>CAXSEU010000055.1:0-461 GCA_964236485.1 uncultured Lichenihabitans sp.
GGCGGAGGACGTCGAGCGCCACCTGAAGCCGGCTCGACCGAAACCGGGGTGATCGCGTGAGACAGGATATCGCCTGATCCACAAGGACGCCGATAGCGATCACGCAGCCGCTTTCCCTGACCTGCCGGCCCCAGTCGACGAAGCGTGAAGGCCGCCCTCACGTCCGCAGCGCGATGCCGATGAAGCGCGGAACGGTGCTGGCGTAGCGCCCCATGAGCCGCCGTGGCTCCCGCATGAGGCGATAGGCCCATTCGAGGCCGCACACCCGCATCAGCCGAGGCGCACGAGGGATGCGTCCGATGTTGACGTCGAAGGCCGCACCGACGCCCATCAAGATCGTGCCCGGAAGGAACCGCGCGTGCTCGGCCATGAAGAGTTCCTGTTTCGGCGTGCCGAGCCCGACCCACACGATGTCGGGCTTGGCCTCGTACTTCATTTCGCACAGGCCGATGGCCGCTTCG
>CAXSEU010000055.1:471-7420 GCA_964236485.1 uncultured Lichenihabitans sp.
CGATCTGCGCCCCCGAATCGCGGATTCGCGTCCGCATGGCTTCGGCCTCATCGGCATCGAGGCCGCGGAATGGCGGCGTCTCGCTTCCCGCCACGGCGAGCCCCGGCGCCCGTTGCCGCATCTCGTCGGCCAGCCGCGCCGCGACCCCGGGTCCGCCGCCGAGGAAGTAATGTTTCCACCCGGCCCCAAGCCCGGCGCGGCACAGGGCTTCGACCGCCTCGATGCCCGGAACCTGCCCGATCTCGAGACACCCCCTGAGGCGGCCGATCCAGACGAGGGGCCGTCCGTCCGGGCAGACCAGCAGCGCCGCGTCGTGAGCGGCCCGCAGCGGTTCGTCATCCTCGGACCGCACGATGCCATGGGCGTCGCGGAACACCACGAAGGTGCCGGGCGTGGCGGCGCCGGGCGCGAGATGCCGGGCGACCGCACTGGCGAGGCCCTTCATGTTCAGCGCCGAGACCGAAACACGGCCGACGGTGAAGCGGGGGACGAGCGGATCGTGCGCCATCGATCAGGCTGCCTCGAGCGCGCGGGACGCCATGGCTTCGGCGTAGATGGCGAGAAGCGAGCGGGTGGTGACGCTCTCGGCCCAGCGGCTCTCGTAGACGGCACGGGCCGCGAGCCCCATGCGCCGGGCTTCGTCCGGATGGTCGGCCATCCAGTCGAGCGCGCCGGCGAGGTCGGCCGGATCGCCGGGCGTGACGTGGAGCCCGGTCTCGGCGTTCTTCACGAGATCCGGCAACGCGCCGATGCGAGAGACGACGACCGGCGTCCCGGCCGCGAAGGCTTCCGCGATCACCATGGGCAGCCCCTCGTACCAAAGCGAGGGAACGACGACGACGGCGGCCTTCGCCATGGCGGCCTGGACCGCGGCGGCGTCGCACTTGCCGAGAAGTGCGAGCTTCGGCTCCAAGGCAAGCCGAGCGGCCAGCGGCCCTTCGCCGATGACGCTCACGCCCGACCGGCTGGCGCGGGCGGCGGCGGCCAGCACGTCGAGCCCCTTTTCCGTCGTGAGCCGGCCGACGAAGAGAGCGCCCGAGCGGGCTTGTGCGCCAGGGCTGCCCGGGTCCGCGAGCCCGTTGGGCCGGACGCTGATGCGCGCCGCCGGCACGCCGGCCTCGATGAAGCGGGCGCGGGCGAACGCCGTCAAAGCGATGAAGCGGTCGACGTCGCGTGCCCAGGTGCCCCGGCGCCGGTGATGATCGATCATGTGGGCGACCGCGAGAGAACCCGCCCGCGAGCCCCGGTAGCAGCCGTGCCGGACGGCCTGGTAGGGCGAGCCGGTGACGCAATCCTCGCAAGGCGAACCGGCCCGCGTCAGCATGCCGTTGGCGCAGGTCAGCCGGAAGTTGTGGAGGGTCTGGACCGTGGCGGCACCGGCGCGGCGGGCGGCGCCGTGCACGGCCGGGGAGATCAGCGGAAAGCTGTTGTGGACATGGACGAGGTCCGGCCGAAAGGCCGCGACGGCCTCGAGCACGCGCGCCACGCCGCGCCGCGACCGCGTGGCCGCCACCGCGGTCCGCAAGCGGTCGAAGGGTGTGCGTATCTCCTCGTTGCCGACGATGAGGGTCTCGACCGCGAGGCCGGCTCGCGCCAGGGCCGCCGTCTCGCGTTCCACCGCCGCATCCTCGCCGCCGGCGATCTGATAGCTGTTGTGGACCACGAGAACGCGCGAGGGCGGCGGCCGCGAGGTCCCATGTCCAGCCTGGCACGCACCGCTGGCCGCCCGCCGGGCGGGCCCCGCGTCAAGATGGGAAGGCCGGCGGCCGACGCCGGGCCGGTCCATGACATCTGTCGGCAAAACTGCGTCGATGATCATGATCGGTCCCGGGAACATAGACTTGCGGATGCCGGCGGTGGCCGATACGGAGCGCACCCTGGCCCCCCGGCGCTGCGAGGCGCGTGCCAGCCCGTCGCGTGCCGAAACGGGACGGAGGCACCCGGCGGCACATCTCGCCATTTGGGCAGAGCGCTGTCGCCGCGCGTCGCAACCGGGGGGGCGATGTCCCGGATGCACGACGGACCGGCCGAACAGGATCGTTTCGGCACCCTGCGTCCCCGCCATTATGTCTTTGTTTGCTTTTGCGGTATATATTCCGGGCAGTTGACGCTGATTGTTCCCTTCGCAACAATCGTCCAGCGCCTCATCTTGGATCAACGCGAGATTTCGTCGTCTCGGAACTGAAACCGGCTGGGGTGTTCTTCAGTACAGCCAGGGCGGGTTTTCCGTAGCTGGCGCTCGGATCGGTCATGAGCGCACAACCCGCACCCGACGACAGGAGCCATGGATCATGGCCGGTGGAGGTTGGTGAAGCGTCGGCGGTCACGCCGCAGCAGGTCGTGCGCTTCGTCAGATCGGGAAAATGGCTGATCGGGGGCGTCATGGCGGCGTGCCTCTGCGGCGGCATGCTGTTCGATCTCCTCAGCACGCCGCGCTACGTGGCGAGCAGCCAGGTGATCATCGACCCGCGGGGCCTCCAACTCGTCGACAAGCAGGTCAATGCGAGGGGCGAGAACGCCGACACCGACGTCGCCATCGTCGAAGACGAGATGCGGGTGTTGAAGTCGACCGATCTCCTTTCGGACCTGATCGACAAGGAAGACCTCCTCGACAACCCCGAGTTCGTGCCCCCGCGCTCCCCGATCCTGGCGGCGCTGCTGAGCGTCATGCCCCACAGGACGACCGACCCGGAGCAGATCAAGCTGACGGTGCTGCAGCAACTCGACCAGCAGATCGCCGTCAGGCGCGCCGAGCGGGGCTACGTGGTCGACCTCTCGGTCGCCACCACCGACCCACGCGAATCGGCGCGGCTGGCCAACCGGCTCGTCGAACTCTACATCGAGCATGCCAGTCAGACCCGCTCCGAGCTGGCGCAGCGCTCGAGCGTCGGTCTTGCCGACCGGCTCGACGAATTGCAGGCGCGGGTCCGGAAGGCCGATGAAAAGGTCGAGGCCTTCCGGACCGCGAACAATCTCGTCAGCGCCGGCGGGGTATTGACCAGCGACCAGCGCTTGAAAGACCTCAATTCCCAGCTCGTCCTCGCCCGCACCCGCGAGGATGAGGCCAAGTCGCGCCTCGACCAGATCGATCGCTTGGAGAGCCGAAACGCGGTCGACGCGATCCCCGAGGCGCTGCAGTCCCAGACCGTCATCCGTTTGCGCGACCAGTTGACCGCGGCGCGGCGACGCCTCTCGACGCTGAAGGACCAGCTCGGGCCCCGCCATCCCGACTATGTCGCGGCGGCGAACGAGCTCGACGCCTTGAACCGGCTGTTGTCCCAGGAGATGCGAAGGCTCGCCCAATCGGCCCGCATCGAATACGCTCGGGCCCAGGACGGTCTGCAGGCGGTCCAACGCGGCACCGCGGCCCTGTCGCAGACCTCGCTCGCCGACAGCAGGTCGCTCGTGACGCTGCACGAACTCGAACGCGACGCGGACGCCAGCCGGGCTCTCTTCACCGCCTTCCTGGCGCGCTCGCAGGAACTCGGCGAGCAGACCCGGCTCGATACCACCAACGTCCGGCAGATCAGCCGGGCCATGCCGCCGCTGCACCGTGCGAACCCGTCGCATCTGGTCATCCTGGTCGTGTCGCTGGTGCTCGGGCTGCTCATCGGCACGGGTCTTGCGATGCTGTTGGGTCTGGCCGACAAGGTCCGAGACCTGGACGGCACGTGGCCGGTCCGGCGGCACCCTTGACACTGGCGCTCGCGGGGGGCGCTCCCGCGGCTCCCCACGGCCTCGTGCGATCGCGCTGGCCCACCGTCTTGGCGGTCTTCGCGCTGATGATGAGCGTCAACGCTTTCTACGCCTCCTTCCAGGGCTCGCCGGCCGATTTCAGCAGCCAGAAGGCGACCGTCCCGTCCAACCGCGACAACCTCCTCTACGTCGGGCTTTGGCTCTCCCTCTATGGCGTCTCGGTCTGGCTGGTGCTCAAGACGATGCTGCGCAAGGGCGTCGCTTACCGCCTCCTCGCCATCGCGCCTCTCGCGGCCTACATCCTGTTGTCGGCGTCCTGGGCTGACGACCCCGCGGCCTCGATCGTGCCGGCCGCCATGCTGACTCTCGACATCGTCATCGCCGCCGCCCTGGCGGAAGCGATCGATCCCGCACGATTCTTGAGTGTGATGGCCCGGCTCAACGTCGCGCTCGTGGCCGTCTCGCTCGTCATGCTGGCCATCGATCCCGCGTCGGTGCGGTCCGATCCGACCCGTCCGGGCGTCCTGATGTCGGGAGAACTGTTCGGTGCCTACGGCAGCAAGTCGAGCCTCGGCAGCGCCGCCAGCATCAGCATCGTCGTCCTGCTCTTCCTGCCGGAGGCCATCGAGGCGCGTTGGAGGCGCATGCTCGCCCTGGCGATCCTCGGCGTCGGCCTGGTCCTGTCGAATTCCGCCTCCTCCGCGTCGGGCGGGATGGCGGCCGCCGCCGTCCTGCTGACGGCGCGCCTGCTGCCGCGTTTGAGGACCATCGTCTTCACCGCCGCCTCGGTGCTGGCCGCCCTCTGGTCGTTCAGCCTGCCGTTCATCACCCTCGGCGACATCACCCAGGTGCTGGGCCGGAGTTCCGACCTCACCGGGCGCGGCACCTTCTGGCCCATGGCGCCGAGCTTCATCCTGGAGCGGCCCTTCCTCGGCTCCGGCTACCTCGGCTTCTTCAGTTCCGGCCCCTATTCGCGGGCCTGGGACTTGTGGAAGTACGAGCTTTATTTCTTCACCCCGGAATTTCACAACACCCTGCTCGACATCCTGATCGGCCTCGGGCTCGCGGGCGCCTTCGCCTATGTGGCGACCCTGGCGGCGTCGCTGGCGGTCTTCGCGCATCGGACGCTCGAGCGCCGGTGCGCCGAGATCCTGGCCGCGATCCTCATCGTCTTCACGCTCGAGGCGGCCAGCGAATTCGAGTTTCTGAAACACAACAGCCTTCCGACCATCGTCCTTTTCTACTGTTTCTTCGTCGGCGGCCGACGCTATGGCGCACCGGCAGGCGGCAGATCCACCACGTCAGCCGGCGCGTGCCGGGATGGGACGCAGCCCTGAGAACGGCACAGGTGGAAAGCACGAAAGCGCGCGACCAAACCGGCTTGCCGCTCGTCCGGCCTCGTCGGTCCCTGGCAGGGCTGTTGCTTGGAGGGTGGCCCCATCCTCGGACACGACCCATGCCGACACAACCAACAGGCGACCCGCGCCCACCCGACGCCATGCCGCACGTGCCTCAACTCGACGGTTTGCGGGCCATCGCGGTGCTGCTGGTGGTCATGGCCCATGCGGGCTTCGAAAAGCTCGTGCCCGGCGGCCTCGGCGTGACCATCTTCTTCTTCCTCAGCGGCTACCTGATCACCACGCTGATGCGGTTCGAAACGGCGCGGACCGGCACCGTCGGCCTGCGGGGCTTCTACCTCCGCCGCGCTGCGCGCATCTTTCCGCCCCTTTACATCACGCTTCTACTGGCACTGCTGCTGCATGCCGCCGGATGGCTCGGCGGCAGGATCGACGGCCTCGCCGTGATCGACCAGGCCGCCTTCCTGACCAACTACGGCGACCTCTGGGGCTCCGGCGCGGGCCTTCCCCTGCCGCTGTGGTCGCTCGCCGTCGAGGAGCATTTCTACCTCGTTTTTCCGTTGCTCTTCTGCATGTGGTTGGGCCGCACGAGCGGCGGCAAGGCGGCAGCGCTCTGTCTCGCGGTCTGCGGCGCCATCCTGGTGGTGCGGATCGCCAATGTGGCCCTGCTCGCCGATTATGCCGCCAATTACGTGCGAACCCATACCCGGCTCGATTCGATCCTCTTCGGCTGCTGTCTGGCGCTGTGGAACAATCCGCTCCTCGACCGCGTCGCCTTCCGGCCGAATGCCTGGCAGATCGCGTCGGCTGTGCTGGTCCTGGTGCTCTGTCTCGCGATCCGCGACGAGGCCTTCCGCCAGACGTTCCGCTACTCCTTGCAGGGCGGCGCGCTCTTCATCCTGTTCGCCTGGTGCCTCCAGAGCCGCGGGCTCGTCACGCGTCTCCTCGGCGCCCCGATCCTCGGCCGCATCGCGCTCTATTCCTACACGATCTACCTCGTGCACCCCATCCTCATGGATGCGACGCTGCGGGAGAGGCTCGCCATCCCCTACCTCCCTCCCCTGGCGATCTCGCTCGCGCTGACCTGGATCTATGCGGATCTGATGTACCGCCTGGTCGAGCGGCCGGCGGCGGCCGTGCGGCGGCGCCTTCACGGCTCGCACCCTCGGCCGGGCCCGTCCCCGCTGCGGCTCGTTCCGGCGCCCTGATGCCGATCAGCCGGCGCGGCGCGCTCCGGATCGTCGCCGCCACGATGGCGGCGCCCGCCCTGCCGGATGTCGCGCCTGCCGAACCCGACGCCTCCATCGCGCTCTGGGGCGACAGCCTCACCTTTGGCACCGGGGCCGATACAGCGGCGGGCAAGTATCCGAACCTGCTCGGGCGGCTCTTCACCCCCGCCCGCACCGTCTTCAACGGCGGCGTCGGCGGCGACTCCAGCGCTCAGGTCGCGGCCCGCATGCTGGCCGACGAAGCCCATCGCAATGGCATCGCCGTGCTGTGGGCCGGCCGCAACAACTACGGATCGCTCGCCCTCGTGCTCGCGGATATCGCCGCCATGGTGGCGCACCTCCGAAGCCGACGCTTCCTGGTTCTGTCGGTGCCCAACGCCGGCTTGCCGGAGGAGTATCGCGGCACGCCCGGCTACCGGGACATCATTGCCTTGAACGACGCCCTGCAGGCGCGGTACGGAGACCGCTTCCTCGATGTGCGGAGCGCGTTGATCCGCGCAGGCCTGCCCGGGCTCGGCTTCGTGCCGACGCCGCAGGATCGGCATGACGTCGAGCATGACGTGCCGCCGGCGGGTCTGCGCGCCGACCACATCCATCTCAACGACGCGGGGCAGGCCGTCGTTGCCCGGCGGGTTCGTGACGCCATCCTGCGCCAAGGCTGGTGAG
>CAXSEU010000055.1:7430-8073 GCA_964236485.1 uncultured Lichenihabitans sp.
CCTGGCAGCGATCAAGACGGGCCCCATATCGTTGCAAGGACCCTTCCGGAGAACGCACATGACCGGCTTCCCCTATCGAACGGCCCTGATTGTCGGCGCGGGCTCGGGCATCAGCGCTTCCGTGGCGCGCGCGCTCGCGGCTGCCGGTGTGAAGGTGGGCATCGCGGCCCGCAACCGCGACAAGCTGGCGCGTCTCGCCTCCGAGATCGGTGCCATCGCCTTCGCAGCCGACGCCTCGGTGCCGGCGGCGGTGGAACGGCTTTTCGCGGACATGGACGAGCGCGTCGGCCGACCGGAGGTCGTGCTCTACAACGCCAGCGGCCGGGTTCGAGGCCCCCTCGTCGATCTCGATCCGGAGGAAGTCCGCAAAGCCATCGAGGTCTCCGCCTTCGGAGCCTTCCTGGTCGTCCGGCAAGCCGCCAGAGGCATGATGGGCGCGAACCACGGCGCCATCCTGCTGACCGGCGCCACGGCGGGCCTCAAGGGATATGCGCTCTCCGCGCCCTTCGCCATGGGCAAGTTCGCGCTGCGGGGCCTGGCCCAGAGTGCGGCTCGCGAACTCGGTCCTCACGGCATCCATGTGGCCCATTTCGTCATCGACGGCGCCGTACGTAGCACTAGCCGTCCCGACGTCGCCGACGAC
>CAXSEU010000055.1:8083-8699 GCA_964236485.1 uncultured Lichenihabitans sp.
GAATCGCGCAGACCTACCTCGACATCCTGCGCCAGCCACGCAATGCCTGGTCGCACGAGGTGGAGTTGAGACCCTGGACGGAAAAGTTCTGACCCGCGTTCGGCTGTGACAACGTCAACCCACTATAGCTTCAAGCCGGTTCGCATCAGCGTCACCATGTCGGCGACCGCGAGGCCCTTGCGCTCGGGATCGGCGGCGCAATCGATGCCGACATCCAAATGCTGCGCAATGAGGAGAAGGGCCACTTCGCGGATCGCGGCCGTGACCGCTGTAGCCTGCTGGATTTCGTCGCCGCAGTAACGGTCCTCTTCCACCATCTGCCGAAGGCCCCTCACCTGGCCCTCAATACGCGAGAGGCGATTGAGGATGGGAGCCCGCTCCTCGGGCGTCCGGCTCAAATAAATTCGACTGTCCACGAACCGGAATTGCATGCTGGCGTTATACCCCCAGACAGTATGAACACCATCCGAACGAGCGACATCCGTACATGGCGCTAACACGCCATAGCCTGCTCTGGTACCGGCCCACCGGGCGGCAAATTGGATATCGCCGGCCATGACGTTGAATATCGAATCATCAGAAGTCAACCAGAGAAGACGCCCATGGGATCCGGACC
>CAXSEU010000055.1:8709-12353 GCA_964236485.1 uncultured Lichenihabitans sp.
CCCCGCTTCACCCCCGCCGCCCGCCTCGCTGCAGCGGCCAAGCGACGAGAACGATCCGAACTCGCCACCCTGAATTTCCACGAGCCGTCCGTGTTCGCCCTTCGCGCTCCATTGCCCAACAAGGGCTATGTCTGGGAGGTAAGGAAATTCGGCGGCGTCAGTCTTGGTCGGAGCGATAATATTTTCCTCAGCGCTGCCGATGCCCGGCATGCCGGGCTCGCATCGCTGAAGGCCATGAAATTCGAGGATGCCTGACAAGCCTTGGCAAACCCTTGCAGGTGGCCTCCCGCTACGCAGCGTGCACCCTCGCGCTCCGATCGTTCGGGACCCGTCGAATGGCTGCGCACGCGTGATGACCCGGGTGTAACGGGCGCCTCGCTGTCAGAGGATCGCCTCGATCCCCTTTCGATCGGCAGGTGCCAGCAGCTTGAGCGAGGGTCCGCTCGGCGTCGTTTCGCCGCGCTCCCACTTGCTCACGAGCGATACCGTCACGTTCAGAGCCCGGGCGAATAGCGCGTGGCTCATGTTGGCGGTGTCGCAGACTCGCTTGATCGACTCTGGCGTGAACTTCTCAACGGGGGTCAAGCACGCTAAGTCGAACCGCTTCATCGTGGCTTTATCGACCCTGCCGACCCCGTGGAAGTCTTTCACCGCCAAGTCGATCGACCGAAGCGGATCGCTTCGATAGTTTCTCCTGGTATTCGTCATAGTATCCTGGTCTCCTGGCACAGGACCGTCATCGACTTCCGGCGCCGGATAGGCCGCGTTTTCAGGATTGGCGGACTCACTAATTGCAGCCCGCCCCCGGGCCCATCACGCCGTGTTCCCACGAAGCCCGACATCCAACATCTCCGCCCGATCAGAAGCCGCCGCAGCCGGTTCGGCTAGCGTCCCTCACGATGCATCCGGGCCGGATAACCCCCTGGCGTCATCCGGCGTGAGATTTGCCCTGCCTCACACGCGCGCGTCGTGGCTGATGAACTTGGAGTTGAGGTAGGCCTCTATCGCCTCGGTTCCGCCCTCGGACCCATAGCCGCTATCCTTGACGCCGCCGAACGGCGTTTCCGGCAGGGCAAGGCCAAGGTGATTGATCGAGAGCATCCCCGTCTCGACCCGGTTGGACAGCGCCGCCACGGTCTTGGCGGAGCGTGCGAAGGCATAGGCCGACAGGCCGAAGGGCAAGCGGTTCGCCTCCTCGATCGCTTCATCCAGGTCGCCGAACGGCATCACCAAGGCGACGGGGCCGAACGGCTCCTCGTTCATGATCCGCATCTCGCGGGTGACACCGGTCAGCACCGTAGGCTCGAGGAAGTTCCCCGTATTGCCGATCCGGTTGCCGCCGGTAACCACAGTGGCGCCCTGCTGCTGGGCCTCGCCGATCAGGCTTTCGACCGCCTGCCGGCGTCTCTCCGTGATCAACGGACCCATGCGGGTATCGGCGTCGAGGCCGTCCCCGACCTTGATGGCCCGGGTGTGCTTGACGAAACCCTCGACGAACCGGTCGACCACGCCCCGCTGGATGAGAAACCGCGTGGGCGAGACGCAAACCTGACCGGCGTTGCGGAACTTGGAGCCGGCGAGAATGCCGCTGACCTGTTCGATATCGGCATCGTCGAACACCATGGCGGGGGCGTGTCCGCCAAGCTCCATGGTGACGCGCTTCATGTGCCGGCCCGCCAGAGCGGCGAGGTGCTTGCCCACGGGAACCGACCCCGTGAACGACACCTTGCGGATCACCGGATGGGGGACCAGGTGCTCCGAGATTTCCGAAGGCGTGCCGAAGACGAGGTTGACCACCCCGGCCGGCACGCCGGCATCGACCAGCGCCCGCATCAGCTCGGCGGCCGTGGCGGGCGTCTCCTCCGCCGCCTTGACGATGATGGAACAGCCTGCCGCGAGGGCCGCGCCGACCTTGCGGACGGCCTGGCTCATGGGGAAGTTCCAGGGCGTGAAAGCCGCGACCGGCCCGACCGGTTCCTTGACGACGGACTGGTAGACGCCGACGGCGCGCGAAGGCACCAGGCGCCCGTAGGTGCGCCGGCCTTCCTCCGCGAACCAGTCGAGGAAATCCGCACAGCTCATCACTTCCATCTTGGCTTCGGCCAGGGGCTTGCCTTGTTCGGTGGTCATGATGGTGGCGATGGCGTCGCCCCGCTGCCGGATGAGATCGCCCGCCCGGCGCATCACCTTGCTGCGCTCGTAGGCCGAGGTCGAGCGCCACACCACGAAACCCTTCTGGGCGGCCGCGAGGGCCTCGTCGAGATCGGCGACTTCCGCATGCGCGGTCGTGCCGATGCGCTCGTTGGTGGCCGGATTGAACACGTCGATGGTGCGGTTGCCCGCGCCCGCACGCCACACGCCGTCGATGAGAAGCAAAGTATCGGGATACATCTGGTTTCCTTCGGTGGCAACGATCGCTCCGGCGCCGCGGCAAAGCACCTCCGAGGCGACGCGGCTGACACATCGGTCATCATGTAGGCGCGCGGCGAGGCTGAAGAAAGGGCACATCGTCTGACCGCCTCCCGAGTGTCAGCGTCGTCGCGAGCAGCGTCGTTGACACGAACCGCCCGGCGGGCTAACGACGCCCGTTCACCGCCGTCCCAGTCCGGGGCTGCGGTCGATTCCTGCCGGGCCGTCTTTGACGCCGGGCGACGCACCCGCGGCCGTTCCCACCTTCAACCCAGCCCCTGGGCCGGTGAGCAGCCTGTCGGTCGCGGCCTCGAGGCCGCGGCAAAGGAGGGCGCGTTCCTCAACAGAGTCTTCACGAGGACGCGATGACGAAGCGCATTCAAGCCAAGTACAAGATCGACCGGCGCCTGGGCCAAAACATATGGGGCCGTCCCAAGAGCCCGGTGAACCGCCGCGAATACGGGCCGGGGCAGCATGGCCAGCGCCGCAAGGGGAAGCCCACCGACTTCGGCACCCAGCTCAAGGCGAAGCAGAAGCTGAAGGGCTATTACGGCAACATCTCGGAAAAGCAGTTCCGCAAATATTACGCCGAAGCCATCCGGCAGAAGGGCGATTCCAGCCAGAACCTCGTCGGTCTGCTCGAGCGCCGCCTCGACATGGTGGTCTACCGCTGCAAGTTCGTGGCGACGATCTTCGCGGCGCGTCAGTTCGTCAACCACGGCCATATCCGGGTGAACGGCAAGCGCGTGAACATCGCGTCCTACCAGATCAAGGTGGGCGACCAGATCGAGGTGAAGGATAGCTCGCGCGAACTCGCTTTCGTCATGGAAGCCGGCCAGCTCGCCGAGCGCGACGTGCCGGATTATTTCGAGCACGACGGCGCCAAGAAGGCCGCCAAGATGACGCGTGTGCCGGGCCTGACCGAGGTCCCCTACCCGGTCCAGATGGAGCCGAACCTCGTCGTCGAGTTCTACTCGCGCTGAGTTTCGCCCCCTGAACAAACCAATGGCCGCCCGATTGGGCGGCCATTTTCGTTTGGGTTCTCGTCGCCCCGCTTATGCCCCGAACGGGGGCCATGTCGCATGACATGGCCCCCGTTTCGATTCCACGGACGGAAGTCGAGGTTGCTTGACGGGCCTCGAGGCTCAGAAGGCGCGGCGAATGGAAAGCCGAGCACGGATGTCTTGTGAGTCCGGCGGAAGTGGGCTTTTCGTACCGTCGGAGTTTGTGACGGC
>CAXSEU010000056.1:0-12324 GCA_964236485.1 uncultured Lichenihabitans sp.
CCCTCGAACCCTCGACCGTGACGGCCAGCCGGCCGGCCGAGCCGGCCGCCAAGCCCAGCGCCCCCGCGATCGTTCCGCAATCACCGGCTCCGGCCCCCGCCGCGGCGGCCGTGCCGCCGGCCAGGATGCGCGATCCGCTCGCCATTCCGCGGAGCGAGCCGAAGCCCGCCGAGATCCAGGGGGCAAGTGCCTCGACGGCTGAGCCGCGCTTTGTCGTTCCCGGCACGGTGACGGGGGCTCCGGCACCTGTCACCACACCGAAGCCGAACGCTGCCGCGCCCGCGAAGGCGGGCGATGTTCCGGTCGCGCCGCTGGATTAGACCTGGCTGTCGACCGACGACAACGAAAAAGGGCGCCCGTCGGGCGCCCTCGGATCGATGCGGCATCAGCTGGTCAGGCGGCCTGCTTTGACTCCACCTTGGCTTCGACCACCTTCGGTCCACGCTGGCCGATCGGGATCTGACGCGGCTTCTGGGCCTCGGGGATCTCGCGTACGAGGTCGACGTGGAGGAGACCATGTTCCAGGGCGGCTCCCGTGACCTGGACATGGTCGGCGAGCTGGAACCGGCGCTCGAAGGCTCGTGCGGCGATACCCTGGTAGAGGACTTCCGCCTTGACAGCCTCACCTTCGGCAGGCGTCCGCGAGCCCCGGATCAGCAACGTATTCTCACGCGTCTCGATCGCGAGATCCCTGTCCGAGAACCCGGCGACCGCGACCGAGATGCGATAAGCATTCTCGCCGGTCCTCTCGATATTATACGGAGGGTAGGTCTGCGCGGTGTTATCGACGCCCGACATCTGGTCTATGAGCGTGAACAGCCGGTCGAAGCCGACGGTGGAACGGTAGAGGGGGGAAAGATCGTACTGGCGCATGACACATCCTTTAGCAGCGATATGCGGTCCCGGCAGGGCCGGAACCCCTCGGTGATGCGCGTCCGTTACGGCCCGCGCGTTGCTGAAATGGGGAAAGGACAAGGCAGTTCAAGGCATGTCGGGCAGGCGGCCAGCGATTTTTTGCGTCGCGCCGCCCGCCGAACGAAAGGCTTGCCGGAGGCGCACCAGGGGACCATCCGATCAATATCACGCCGACGGACGCGTCGGCCTCCCGTTCTTCACGCCGCGCGTTGAAGAAGGTCCGCGCGCGAGGCTTCGCTCGCCCAATATCGCGCCGAGCCACACAATTCGACCACCACCCTTCGCGCATGGCTCGGTAGGGCGGCGGAACCGTTGGTCCAGCGATAGCTCGTGCCGCCGCTGACATCGAACCCGTGCCAGCCGGCCGTCAGCATTCCCAGGGCGACCTCGGCACCGTCGATCTCGATTCGCGCGACGCAGACGCCAAGTTCCCTATCGTCCTGGCTCTCGGGAGACAGGTGCGCGGGAACCCAGCGGCGGGAAACCAGGCGGAGCACGGAAGCCTCCCCGGGGAGGGTGAACCGGTAGAACCGGCCATCGCGAACCGGCTCGACGCGCCGGCCGTCGGCCAGGATATGAAGGTCGTTTTCCTCGGTGATCCGATGACCCAAGCCTGTGGCGCGAGCCAAGAGACCGCGCTTGACGGCTTCGACCGTGACGCCGGACTTGATCAAGGGCGCGCAGGTATCCGCCCAATCCTTCGGCTCGAAGGTCGGATGGAGTTCGACGGGTTGCCCGGCGTGCTCGAAATCGCCGCGGTTGCCGGTATCGAGATAGCTTTCGGACGGCAGGCCTTCCGCCACGAGCACGTCGTGCTCGTCGAGCTCGACGTGATGGTAGGTGACGGTCGCGGCGTCTTGTTCCTGCGACACCGTGGTGCCATTGAGCAGGAAGCGCACCGGGATCAAGGCGTCCTCCACGAAGACCGAATGGCCCGGGCTGATCAAGAGGTCGCGGCGGGGAAGTTCCGGGCCGAAGGCGCCCGCCTTGACGCGAACGGGTCTGACGAAGGCCGGGGCCGCGTGTCGCGCGATGTCGAACTGACGGCGGCCAAGCCAGCGTATCGGGCGACTCCGCCCCGAGGCCGTCACGACCGACTGGCCCACCTCCAGGGTTTCCACGGGGACCTCGCCCTCGGTCGTCAGGATCATGGTGCCGGGGCAAAAGCAGGGGGGATGACAGCCCGGGGGATGGCAACCGCAGCTGCCAAGGAGCTTCAGGAGGTCGGTGATCAGATCTGCAATGTCATGCGCGATGTCCCCGGCAAGACCATCCAGTCCGCCGGGGCCGTAAGACTGCTGAGCGTGAAGATGACCAGGGTGTTTGGACATCGGAAATCCTTAAGATGAGGACAGCCCGGATGCTCCTTGGTGAGCGAGTCACGCTGCCGCCGTCGAGAAAATGGCACGCCTGAAAGAAAAAATCGAAAGCCTTGGTGGGCCTAAAGTCTTGTAAGAACCATGGCCGGAACGACGAAACAGGTCAAGGGCCCGGGCGGGAGCTAACCAGTTTCCCAGGGGGGTCCAATTTCCGGTCGCAGGTCTTTACCGGCATGGCCGGGCGGCTTTGCGTCGGCACCGCGGCGAGCCACGGCCATTAACCGCTTGCCAAGATTTGCGCGGTGCGGCTCAGCGAGCGGGCGCCGTCACCGCCGCTAGGCGCACCGCGCCGCACTTCACGAGGCTCGGATCGGCTGGCCGCGGGTGCGGACATCCACCCGGACCTCGCTGGCGTCGAGGATGCAGGCCATGATGCCATCGACGCGTGTCGCCCCGGGCCCATCCTGGAAGGTGAAATCCGCAGCGTAGCTCCGGGGTCGCCACAATGCCGAGGGGGCGGCGCCTCGCGGAACGAGTTCGATGTCGGTCGGCGAAAAGCCCCGGCCCGCGAGCTCCTTTCGCAACTCGGGCAGGCACATGGCCTCGAGGCTGGTCCTGCCGGTAACGGCGTCGAGCACGCGGCCGCCATCGAGAACGATACAGACCGCCACCGCGCCCGCCACGACCGCCATCGTCAGGGTGCCGATGCCCGCAAACTTGGAGATGGAACGCATCGCGGATCTTTCGGGAGCCCGCCACGACCGCGCGACCAGCCGGGGTGGCGCACTCTCGCGGTCGGGCGGCTTTTCCGTTGCGACGGGGTGCCGAGGAACCTATGGTGCGCCGCCCCAAAAGCAAGAAGTGGAGTGCCAGCATGGCGTTCATCGCCGATACCTTGTCCCGCGTCAAACCCTCGGCCACCATCGCGGTGACCCAGAAGGCGCGCGACCTCAAGGCGCAGGGGCGCGACATCATCAGCCTCTCGGTCGGCGAGCCGGATTTCGACACGCCGGACAACGTCAAGCAGGCCGCCATCGAGGCCATCCGGCGCGGCGAGACGAAATATCCGCCGGTCCTGGGGATTCCGCCGCTGCGCGAGGCTGTCGCCAAGAAGTTCAAGCGGGAGAACAACCTCGACTACAAGGCCTCGCAGACCATCGTGGGCACCGGCGGCAAGCAGATCCTGTTCAACGCTTTCCTCGCCACCTGCAATCCGGGCGACGAGGTGGTGATCCCGGCGCCCTTCTGGGTCAGCTATCCGGACATGGTGCTGATCGCCGGGGGCACGCCGGTCATCGTGCGGACGTCGCTGGCGACGAACTTCAAGGTGCAGCCCGAGGATCTCGATCGGGCCATCACGCCGCGGACCAAGTGGGTGTTGTTGAATTCGCCTTCCAATCCGTCGGGCGCCGCCTACTCCCGCGCCGAGATGAAGGGGCTTACCGACGTGCTGGCGCGGCACCCCGACGTCTGGGTACTCACCGACGACATCTACGAGCACCTGGTCTATGGCGACTTCGAGTTCTGCACGCCGGCCGAGGTGGAGCCGGATCTGATGCACCGTACCTTGACCATGAACGGCGTGTCGAAGAGCTACGCCATGACCGGATGGCGGATCGGCTACGCGGCCGGACCCGAGAGTCTCATCAAGGCCATGGACATGCTGCAGGGGCAGCAGACATCGGGCGCCTGCACGATCGCCCAATGGGCTTCGGTCGAGGCGCTCAACGGTCCGCAGGACTTCATCCCGAAGAGCCGCAAGGCCTTCGAGGAACGGCGCGATCTCGTGGTGTCGATGCTCAACCAGGCAAAGGGTCTCCAATGCCCTTCCCCGGAGGGCGCTTTCTACGTCTTCCCGTCCTGCGCGGACCTGATCGGCAAGGTCGCGCCCTCGGGCAGACGCATCGAAAACGACGAGGACTTCGTCACCGAACTTCTCGAGGCCCAAGGGGTGGCGGCCGTGCACGGGTCGGCGTTCGGGACAGGCCCGAACTTCCGCATTTCCTACGCGACGTCCAACGAACTCCTGGAGAAGGCCTGCGGCAAAATCCAGGCCTTTACGGCCTCCTTGAGGTAGCGCCTGCGTTTCCGTTCGCAGGCGCATCAGGTTCGCCGCAATTGGCTGCTATCGCGGCCCATGCCAGGCCGTTGGGGCCCGGGATCGGTGAGGATCGAACGATGCGTCGGATGTTGGTTTGGAGCGCAAGCGCTCTCATGGTGGCAGGGCTCGGCGCGGTCCAGCCGGCTGCGGCGGGACCGGTCGGGCAGTTGTCCTGCAACGTGGCCGGAGGGGTCGGCCTGGTCATCACCTCGAGCCGCGCCCTGAACTGCGAATACCAGCCCGCGAATGGCGCACGCCCGCAGCATTATGTCGGCACCGTCGGGCGGTTCGGCCTCGATCTCGGCGTCCAGGGACCCGGCCGCCTGAACTGGGGTGTGGTATCGCTCGGAGGGCCCGTAGGACCGGGAGCCTTGACGGGGTCCTACGCCGGTGCGACCGCGTCGGGCACGGTCGGGGAGGGAGTGGGCGTCAACGCCCTGGTCGGCGGCAACGGTGCCATCACGCTGCAGCCCCTCTCGGTCGAGACCCAGTCGGGGCTGAATGTGGCAGCCGGCGTTGGAACCCTCACGCTCGATTACGCACCCTGACCGCGACCGCCGATCATGCTGCTGCGACGGGCGCCAGCGCGACGGACCGGCGCCGTTCGACCACGGGCAAGGATCTCCGCGAACACCCTGGAGATCTTGGGGTCGATCGCGATCAGACCCGAGGCTTCGGCGATGTCCCCGGCGCCAGGTCGGCTCCCTGGGTGCCGCTCGAATCCTTGACGCCTGCCCAGACGCGCTTCTTCACCTGCCAGAGCATGAAGGCGAAGATCGCCAGGAAGACCACGGCCGTGAACCCCGTCTGCTTGCGCTGATCGAGCTTCGGCTCCGCCGTCCACAGCAGGAAGGCCGAGATGTCCTTCGCGTATTGATCGACCGTGGCCGGCGCTCCGTCGGCGAAACTGACCAGGCCGTCGCTCAGCGGCGGCGGCATCGAGATGGCGTGGCCGGGGAAATACGTGTTGTAGTATTTACCCTCCGGAAGCGCAAAATCCTTCGGCGGATCTTTGTAGCCTTGGAGAAGGGCGTGGATATAGTCGACGCCTTCCTCCTGGTACTCGGTGATGGGTGCGAGGAGGAACCAGAGTCCCCCTCGCTCGTAGGAACGGGCCTTGGCCAGCACCGACATGTCGGGCGGCAGCGCCCCGCCGTTGGCCGCGCGCGCCGCGGCATCGTTGGCGAAGGGCGAGGGCAGGTAGTCGGAGGGTCGGCCGGGCCGCTCGGCCGGGTTGCCCGAATCATCCACCCCGTCGGTGATCTTGAAGGTCGCCGCGAGGGCCTTCACCTGACTGTCGCTGAACTGCGGCCCACCGGGCTGCGCCAGGTTGCGGAACGCCACCAGCTTCATCGAGTGACAGTTGGAACAGACCTGGCGGTAAATCTGATAACCGCGCTGCAGTTGCGCGGTGTCGTATTTGCCGAAGGGTCCCGAAAAGGACCAGCCCTGCATCGGCGGCAGCGGGTTCCCGCCCTCTTCCGCCGACGCCGGGGCGACCACCGCGAGAAGGCTCGCCACGAGGGCCGCGGACAGCGGCAGTTTCATCGACATCATGGTTTCCGTAAGCGACCTGCGCATGATGCTGTCCGTCAGCCTTCGGTCGAGGGGCCGGCGGCCGTACGTGCGGCCACCATGGCTCCCGACCCGCCATGGGGACCGAGCACCGCGTCGGTGATCGAGGCCGGCAGTCGACGCGGGGTTTCGAAGAAGCCGAGGAGGGGCGTCACGACCAGCAGGTGGATGAAGTACCACGCCGTCAGGATCTGGGAGGCGATGACGAAACCGCCCACCGGCTCCTGCGAGCCGAGGTACCCAAGACCGATCACGTCCGCGAAGAAGACGAACAGGAACACCTTGTAGACGGGGCGGAAGTTCGCCGACCGGATGCGCGAGGTATCGAGCCAGGGCAGAAAGGCGAGGAGCAGGATGGAGCCGAAAAGCGCGCAGACACCGCCGAGCTTCGAGGGCACCGCCCGCAGCATGGCGTAGTAGGGCAGGAAGTACCATTCCGGAACGATATGGGCAGGCGTCTGCAGGGGATTGGCCGGGATGTAGTTGTCCGCATGGCCAAGATAGTTCGGCGTGAAGAAAACGAAATAGGCGTAGAACAAGAGAAAGCAGCTCAGCGCCAGACCATCCTTCACCGTGAAATACGGATGGAAGGGCAGGGTGTCTTTCTTGTTCTTCACCTCGACGCCGACCGGGTTGTTCGAGCCTGGAACGTGCAACGCCCAAATGTGCAAGATGACCACCCCCAGGATCATGAAGGGCAGCAGGTAATGCAGCGAATAGAACCGGTTCAGCGTGGCGTTGCCGACCGAGTAGCCGCCCCAAAGCCACACCGTGATGGCGTCGCCGACGACCGGGATGGCGGAGAACAGCGACGTGATGACCTTGGCGCCCCAAAAGCTCATCTGACCCCAGGGCAGGACGTAGCCCATGAAGGCGGTCGCCATCATCAGCAGGAAAATGATGACGCCCAAAATCCAAAGAATTTCACGCGGCGCCTTGTAGGAGCCGTAGTAGAGTCCACGCGCGATATGGATATAGACCGCGATGAAGAACATCGAGGCGCCGTTCGCATGGAGGTAGCGCAGCATCCAGCCGAAGTTCACGTCGCGCATGATGTGCTCGACGCTGTCGAAAGCCATGGTGGCTTCGGGCGTATAGTGCATCGCCAGCGTGACGCCGGTGACGATCTGGGCCACCAGCATGAAAGCCAGCATCCCGCCGAAGGTCCAGAAATAGTTAAGGTTTCGCGGGTTGGGGAAGACCACGAACGACGAATGGACAAGGCCGAGGACCGGCAAACGGCTTTCGAACCAGCGAAGAACGGGGTTCCGTGGAACGTAGGCTGAAGATCCGCTCATTGGTCTTTATCTCTCAAGTCGGGCTGGCGGGCGAGAGCAGGTCGGCTCAGCCGATCTTGATCTTGGTGTCGGTCTCGAAGGCGTAGTCCGGAACCAGGAGGTTTTTCGGCGCCGGTCCGTGCCTGACGCGCCCCGAGACGTCATAGATCGAGCCGTGGCAGGGGCACCGCCATCCATCGAACTGGCCCTCGTGTCCCAGAGGAACGCAGCCGAGGTGGGTGCAGATGCCGACCACGACCAGCCATTCCGGCTTCTTGACCCGGTCCGCATCCGTCTGCGGATCGATGAGTTCGGACAGGGGGGTGTCCTCGGCCTCCGTGATCTCCTTGGCGGTGCGATGCCGGATGAACACCGGATTGCCGCGCCACTTCACCGTGACGATCTGGCCCTGCTCGATCTTGGAAATGTCCACTTCGGTCGAGGACAAGGCCAGGGTCGATGCGTCGGGGCTCATCTGGCTGATCAGCGGCCACACCACCGAGCCGATCCCGACGGCGCCGACCGCGCCGGTGGCAATGAGAAGAAAATCCCGCCGCGTCGGTTCGCTGGGCGTCATGGTTGCGGTTGACAACGATCAACTCCAGTGTCCGGTCCGCCCGGGGAGGGCAGCGCCCGTGGGCCGAGGACGCGAGCGGTTGCGGCAGAGCGACGGCGGGCCTTGGGGATACGACCGCCCGGACCCTGTCACAATGCGACCCATCGCCACCACGTGCCCCGCCGCACGCCCTTGTTTCGGCGGATGTGTCGCACCCTTGCGAACCCTTGTCCAGTACGCCAAACAGCTTTGCTGGACACGGGGAGGCGGTGGATCACCCTGGCCGAACCTTCGCGGGACCGATGTGGCTTTCATGACGTCGCGGCTCGCCGACGCCTCGCCTTTGGAGCGGTCAGGATGCTAGGTACGGCCATCCTGCTTCGTCTTGCTCTGTTTCAACCGGACATCCCGCAGAATGCCGGCACCTTGCTGCGGACCTGCGCCTGCCTCGGGGTGGGGCCGACCTGATCGAGCCCGCCGGCTTCCCCACCGCGGACCGGCACTTTCGCCGCGCCGGAATGGATTACCTCCACGCGGTCGACCTTCGCCGGCACATCTCCTTCACGGCTTTCGAGGCCTGGCGCGCGAAAGAGGGTGGTCGCCGATTGCTGTTGCTGTCGACGCGGCCCGGGTTGCGGTCGCTCAACGTCGCGGTCGCGGCCGCGATGGTTTTGGGGGAGGCGCTGCGGCAGGTGCGTCAAGCAGATCCCGGCACGTCCCGCTCGCTCGGCACCGCGGTCGTTCGCGCAAGCCCGTGAGGCCCCTCACACCGCCGGGCGCGAGGCCCCGGCACGGGCGCTGAGCACGTTCTCGAGGAACTGCCTCGCACTTTCGGCCCAGGTATAGTTCAAGGAGAAGGCGCGGGCCCGTTCACGCGGCACGGCCAGGGCCTGGCGGCACGCGAAGCCGAGATCCTCGTCGAGCACCCCGGCGTCGCTGTCGCCGATGACGTCGGTGGGGCCTTGCACCGGGAAGGCCGCGACGGGCAGGCCGCTCGCCAGGGCCTCCAGCAGCACGATGCCGAAGGTGTCGGTGCGGCTTGGAAAGACGAAGACGTCGGCGCTGGCGTAGATCTGCGCCAGGTTCTCCCCGGTCCGCATGCCGAGGAAGCGGGCGTCGGGAAACTGCCCCTCCAGCGCCGCACGGGCCGGTCCGTCACCCGCAACGACCTTGGTGCCCGGCAGGTTGAGCTTGAGGAAAGCCTCGATGTTCTTCTCCACGGCCACCCGGCCCACGTAGAGGAAGATCGGCCGGGGCAGGTTGAGCACCGACCCCTCGCGCGGCCGGAACATCGTGTGATCGACGCCGCGCGACCAGTGCATGACGTTGAGGAAGCCTCGGCTGCCAAGTTCGCGACCCACGGTCGGGGTCGAGACCATCACGCCGGCGCCGCCGTTGTGGAACCAGCGCAGCCAGGCGTAGGTCCACCCTCGCGGAATCGGCCAACGGGCCGCCAGATAATCCGGAAAGCTCGTATGGTAGCTGGTGGTGAAGACCCGCCCTGTGCGCAGACAGGCGCGCCGTGTCGCGAGGCCGATCGGGCCCTCGGTCGCGACGTGGATGTGATCGGGCTTCAGGGCATCGATCCTCGCGGCGACGGTGCGCGCGGTCGCGAAAGCCAGACGGATGTCCGGGTAGGTGGGCGTCGCGATCGAGCGGAACCCCTCCGGCGTCAGGACATCCACATGGGCGCCGACGCCCCGCGCCTCGGCGGCCAGCGAGTCGATCGAGCGGACGACGCCGTTGATCTGAGGATGCCAGGCATCCGTCGCGATGAGGATCCTCATCAGGCCGCGACCTTCGTCTCCGGTGCCGCCTCGGTTTCGGTTGTGCTCGATGCGCCGGCTTGCGCCTGGGCCCGGGGGACGAGCCAATGCAGGATCTCGAGCCTGCCGTCCTCATGTTCCGCCGCCACCGAGCAGGACTCGACGAAGTCCCCGGTGTTCACATAGGTCACCCCCTGGATCTCGCGGATCACGGCGTGGTGGATGTGGTCGCAGACGACGCCGTCGACGCCGCTCCGGATCGCCTCCTGGGCGAGCGTGTCCTCGAAGTCCCCGATGAAGTTGACGGCATTCTTGACCTTCAGTTTCGCCCAGGCCGAGAAGGACCAGTAGGGGAAGCCGAGCCTGCGGCGAACCATGTTGAAGTAGGTGTTCGTCCAGAGTGCGGTCACGTAGGCCCAGTCGCCCAAGAGGGCCAGCCATCGGGCATGGCGCACGACGATGTCGAACTCGTCCCCATGGGTGACCAGAAAACGCCTGCCGTCGACCGCCGTATGGACGGTGCTGCGCATCACTTCGACGCCGCCGAAGGTCATGCCCACGTAGGTGCGGGCGAATTCGTCGTGGTTGCCGGGGATGTAGATCATCCGCGCGCCCCTGCGTACCTTTCGCAGGAGCTTCTGTACGATGTCGTTATGTGACTGCGGCCAGTACCAGCCGGCTTTGAGGCGCCAGCCGTCGATGATGTCGCCGACGAGGTAGATCGTGTCGGCGTCGTTGTGCCGGAGGAAGTCCAGCATGAGTTCCGCCTGACAGCCTCGGGTGCCGAGATGGAGATCGGAGATGAAGAGCGCGCGATAATGAGCAGTCTGGTGCGTCATTTCGGCCTTCAACGGTTCAGGGTTGTCGATCACCCGTCTGCCGTGTTCGCGTGGCGTCCGTATGACGATTCCTCGATCATGCACATCGTTTCGCATCGCGGCAATGGATCCTCCCGAATCAATGGACCTGTGTCCCGGATGACACGCGTTCCACGCGAGGTCGTGCTGTAACCTCTGGGCATTCGGCGGCTATCGCGTCAGGGGAAATCATGCGCTTCTTGTCGGGCGTCATCGTGGGCGCCATTTTGATGGTCGGTGCCGCCTACTGGCACGACGCGTCCATCGAACCCGAGCGGGAGCCGGCGACCAGGACCCTGGTCAATTGGGACGTCGCGGCCGGCGTCTTCAAGAACACGGGCGAGTGGCTGCGCGGACAGGTGGATTGGATCGGCCAGCAGTTGCACCATTAGAGTCTGTCAGACATACGTCGAAGCAGAGCTTCGGTGTATGTCTGTAAACAGGCTCGGTTTTCTGAACTGGCGCAGGTCCGCAACGGCAAGACATGCGCCAGACTGCCGGACGTCCGAGGCAGGCGGATCAAGCGATGGGTGTCGAAGGCAAGGACAAGGCGAAGGCCCTGGAGGCCGGGGCGCTGGCGATCTCCGGGCAGATGGGGCGCACGGTGCAGCGGCTTCGCAAGACCTACAACCTGTCGTTGTCCGAACTCTCCGAGCAATCGGGTGTCGCCAAGTCGATCATCAGCCAGATCGAGCGCAACGAGACCAACCCGACGCTGGCGACCATCTGGCGGCTCGCGCATGCGCTCGACGTCTCCATCGAGAAGGTGCTGCACGGCAGCGAAGACGAACCCTTCGTCGAGAAGTCCACCCGGGGCGACACGCCGATCCTGATGTCCGACGACGGCCGGTGCCGCCTGGCCATCATCGGCTGGATCAAGACGGTCGAGTGGCTGCAGTGGTACGACTTTCGCGCCGAGCCCGGCGGCGTGCTCGAGTCGGACGCCCATCAGCGCGGCTCCATCGAGTGCCTGTCGGTGCTCGACGGTGAACTCGAGGTCGATGTCGCGGGGCGGGTCGAGCGCGCCAAGGCGGGCGAGACGCTGCGCTACCGCTGCGACCGGGCGCACCTCATCCGCAACAGCGGCGCGGTTCCCGCCCAAGCCACCATGGTGTGCATCCTGAAGGCGGCCGTGATGGAGTGAGGCGCGCCGGCCATCGCGGCACGCCCCAAGCTGGGGATAAGGGTTCGGGAGGCGTGAGGACGAGGGGAATCCGCGTGCCGCATTCCGGCGCCCCGTGATAGCGTGGCCTAACGTGTTCTGGCGAGCCCTGTGTCGTCCGCAGGGGCATCTTCGGCTTGATCCCGATGAACCGAGCGTAGAAGGCCCGAGTAACGGCTATGATGAGGCTGCTTTGGCCCGTGTCCTCCGCCGTGGCCGCTTTCGCGCTGGTCGGCGCCCTCATCTACCCCTGGAGCGCTGGAGATCGCGGCTCGGCGCCGGTGGGCGAGGGAGATCGCCGGGCGACACTGCAGCCCTATGGTCCGAGCCCTGAGACGCCTACCGAGGCACAGCCCACTGCCCGCGCGGTGTCCGACGTGACCGGTGATCGCGACACTGTCGGATCCGTGGCCGGTCCAGCCGTGAACTCCCGACGGCGAGGCGAAGCAGAGGATGCGGATCGACGCTACGCGTTTCTTCAGGCCCGCGACCGGCTCAAGCGGATGTTGGATCAGGACGCAGCGGAGGCGCATGCCAAGGCCGAGCGCGACCGGATCACGGCCGAGACCGCCACGGCGCAGCAGAACGCGGAAACGATCAAGCGGCAGGCGGCGCAGCTCGACGAGCAGCTCGCCGGGCGCAGAGACGAAGGAGCGGCTCTCGACAAGAAGGTGGGTGATCTCACGTCCGCGCTGACGAGCCTGACGGCCGAGCGGGACCAGGCCGCCAAGGCTTCGGCCGATGCCAAGGCCGAGCGCGACCGGATCACGGCCGAGACCGCCACGGCGCAGCAGAA
>CAXSEU010000057.1:0-8675 GCA_964236485.1 uncultured Lichenihabitans sp.
CCAGCGCCAGAGTGCCGCCGATCGTCGTCGCGACGTTGCGATAGGTGGCGACGTAGAATACGGCCGCCACCCCGCAGAGAACGCCGCCGAGGACGAAGGTGATGAAACGCGTGCGGACAACCGCCACTCCCGACAGGCGGGCCCGCTCCTCGGCATTGCCGATGCTGAGCAGATGAACCCCATAGGGCATACGGCGGAGCGCCACCCAGATCAGGCCGTAGGCCGCACCGACGATCAGAAGCGGGAGCGGCACGCCGGCCGGCCGGAAGCCGAGGAGATCGGTCAAAGTGCCGGGCAGGCCGGACAGCCAGGAGCCGCCGAGCGCGAGAAAGATCGCCGCCCGGTAGACGCCGAGGAGGCCCAGCGTGCCGACGATCGCGGGAACGCCGCCCGTGACGACCACGCACCCTGTGACGAGCCCGAGCAGCCCGCCCACGAACGGCCCCGCGAGGGCGGCCATGACGGGCGGCCAACCGCCCATCATGAGGTGGCCGACCGCGATCGCCGCGAGGCCCATGACCATGCCGACCGACACATCGATCCCGCCCATCGCGAGCAGCAGCGTCATGGCGAGGCTCACCAGCAGCAGCTCGTTGCCATTGCGCAGGACGGTGAGCAGGTTGTCGGCCGTCGCGAAATTGGGCGAGGCGGCCGCGAAGACCAGGGCCGCAAGGAGGCAGGCCGCGAGCAGGATCAGCTCGCGCGCCCGCATGCCCAGCACCGAGCCGCCCGACATGAATGCCCGATCAGAACTTGTATTTGTCGACGTTGTTGGCCGTGAACACGGTCGGCTCGCCCAGGAGCAGCACACCCGTGGCCTTGTCGTAGGTCACCGGATGATCGAGCCCGGGCACGGTGTTGCTCGCCGCGAAAGGCTTGCCGTCGATCAATTGCTTGCCGGCCCACACGGTGAGGTAGCCGAGTTCCGAAGGGTCCCACAGGACACTGAAGCCGAAGGCGCCGCTCTTGAGGTAGTTCCGCGCCGTATTGGGGCTGCAATAGCCGGTCCCGATCACCTTGCCGATCTTGCCTGCGGTCTCGATGGCCTGGGCCACACCCGGGCAGGTCGTGGAGGCCACGCCGATCAGCGCTTTGAGATCGGGGTTCGCGGTCATCAGGTCGCCGGCCACCTGCGCGGCCCGCTCGGCCGTGCCGCCGGAAAACTGCGGGGGAAGCAGGACCAGCCGCGGGTATTTGTCCTTGGCGCGCTGCTGCATGAAGCCGATCCAGGCGTTCAGGTTCGACGCTGTCGCCTCGCCCGACACGATCCCGACCTTGGCGTCCGCACCGACGCGCTTCACGAGCTCGTCGACGATTGCGAAGCCCAGCCCCTCGTCGGTCGCCTGGGCGACATAGACGGCCCGGCCGGATTTCGGGGCGTCGCTGTCGGCCGTGAAGAGCTTCACGCCCTTGGCCTTGGCGGCCTCCACCACCGGCGCGATGCTGGAGGCGTCGAGCACGCTGACCGACACGGCGCCGACGCCCTGGTTGACGAGGTTCTGCACGATCTGGAGCTGGTCGATCGGGTTCGTGTCGACCGGCCCGGTGTAGATGAACTTGACCCCCAGCGCCGCGGCGGCCTTCTTGCCGCCCGCCTCCATGGCGTCGAAATAGGGGATGCCCACGAGTTGCGGCACGAAGGCCACCGTGTTGTGCTCGTCGGCGGCGCGGGCCGGGATCGCGGCGAGCGTCAGGAGGGCGGCGCCCGCCAGCAGGGCGCCGAGGGTTTTCGACATCATCGGTTCAATCCTTCGTTCAGGGCGCGCTTGGATCATGACGTGGTCTCGAACGCCCGCGCGTCGGGATGGGCGCCCGTGATCAGGGAGACGATCTCTTCGGAGGTCGTGGCGTCGCGTCGCCGCTCCGCGATCTTGCGGCCTCGGCGAAAGACAGCCATGCGGTCCGCCACCTCGAAGACATCGACGAGATTGTGCGAGATGAGCACCACCGCGCAGCCCCGCTCGGCGAGGCGGCGCGCAAGGCTGAGGACCTTGCGGGTTTCGGCCACCGCCAGAGCGGCCGTCGGCTCGTCCATGATGACGAGCCGCGCCTCGAGGTTGAGGGCGCGGCAGATCGCGACGGCCTGCCGCTGGCCCCCCGAGAGGCTGCCGACGGGTGCATCCGGGTCCGCGATATGGGCCTCGAGTTCCTGGAGAAGAGCGGCGACCCGCGCCTTCATCGCGCCCCGCCGCAGAAAGGGAAGGCCTGCCACGCGGGTGACGAGTTCGCGGCCAAGGAACACGTTCTCGGCGATCGAGAGGTTCTCCGAAAGCGCAAGCTCCTGGAAGATCGTCGCGATGCCGTGATCGGCGGCGTCCTGCGGCGTCGCGAAGGTGACGGGCTTGCCATCGAGCAGGAGTTCGCCGCCGCTCGGCTCGTGCGCGCCGGCCACGATCTTGATGAAGGTGGATTTCCCCGCGCCGTTGTCGCCCAAGAGGGCCAGTACCTCGCCGGCCTGGATGGCGAGGTCGACGGCCGACAAGGCCGTCAATGCCCCGAACCGTTTCGAGACGTTGCGGGCTTCGAGGAGCGGCGGGGACTTGGGCTCAAGCATCAGGGCGCGGTCCCGAACGGCGCGTGGTGGAATCCGATCTCGAGGGCGAGCGCATGTCCGAACAGCGTCGAGAGACGCCTGTCTTCCGCCTCGCCGGCATCGGCGGTGTCGATCTCGCGGCGCAGCCACTCCGCCTGGGCGTGAAAGGCCGGCTCGGCGTGCAGATCGACCCAGCGCGTCAACTCGGGGTTGGAGATCGTGGCTCCCGCGGCCCGCGTGCACCAGGTCGCGTACATCCACTCGGCCGCCATCATGATCACGACGCCCTCGAGGTAGCCGCCGTCGCGCGCCATCGCCAGCATTCCGTCGCGGAAGGCCGGGACGGCCTCCGGCAGGGCCTTCGCCCGATCGGCAGGCGTGATGCCGAGGGCCGCGAAGGCGCGTTCGAAATAGACGATCTGTTCGGTGGCGAGCGCCTGCAGCACCCCGGCGAGCCAGCGGCGTCGGTCGAGACCCGGCGCCTTGACCAGCATGTGGCCGAAGATGAGCATCGCCGTTTCGACGAAGTCACGTTCGTAGATCAGGTAGGCCTTGAAGACGGGGAGCGGCAGCGCGTCATGCTCGACGGCGGCGACGAAGCGGTGCGCCTGCATGGCGTCCCAGACTCGCGCGTTCTCGGCGCGGATGCGATCGGACCGCCGTTCGCTCACCGGCGCGCCTCCGCCTCGCCCAGCCGGTCGCGAACCCCCCGCACCTCGGTCATGAAAGCCTTCACCCGGGCGGGTTGAACCCTGTTCGCCCTCCTTGAGGGAGCTTGCCACGATGACGCCATCGACGAGCGGCAGGATCGTGCCGATGTTGTCGACGCTGACCCCGCTGCCGACCAGGATCGGCAACGCCGTGCCCGCGCGAACCGTGCCGATCTCGTCCGTGGTGGCCGCGTCGCCGGTGCGCTGCCCTGTCGCGATCACGGCATCGGCGTCGAAGAACTCGACATCGCGCACGAGTTCGGCCACCGGGCGGTCCGCCACGATGGCGTGGGCCCCGTGCTTCACATGCGCGTCGGCGAAGATCGCAACGTCGCGCGCCCCGATCCTGGCACGGTAGCGCAGCGCGCGGGCCGCCTCTCCCTCGACGAAGCCCTCGTTGGCTACATAAGCGTTGGCCCATTGGTTCACACGAACGAAGCGCGCGCCGCTTGCCTTGGCAACGGCAAGAGCCGGAAGGGCCGCGTTGGCGAGCACGTTGACCCCGATCGGAAGCGCGACCTTCTGGGCCACGCGGTCCGTGATCACCGCCAGGGCAGCAGCCGTCTCCGGTCCGATATCGTCGGGCTTCAGAAAGGGGATGTCACCATGGTTCTCGATGATGAGGCCATCGACACCGCCGTCCGCATAAGCCATTGCATCGTCGATCGCGATCTGAAGCGTCGTCTTGAAGTCTTCGCCGATATGACGGGGCGAACCAGGAAGAGGAGGACAATGTACAACGCCGATGATGACTCTGGTCTTGCCGAAAATCATCTCTATTGCGTTTGTCCTATGCTGCGATATAGCAGACACATCAGTCTCCTCGTGTTTCGAAAGCCCCATGGCCTTTATCGTTCTTGGCAACGTCACGGTGGATGAAGCGATGGCGGCGCCCGTCTGGCCGACGCCCGGCCAGACCGTCGTGGTCGGCAGTCCGTGCCGGGACCTCGGCGGCAAGGGGGCCAACCAGGCCCTGGTGCTCAAGCGCGCCGGGGCCGAGGTTCAGTTCGTCGCGGCGATCGGGAGCGATGGAATCGCGGCTTGGATCGTCGAGGCGCTTCGGGCCGACGGGTTCCGGGCCGAGGACCTGATCCCTCTGCCGATGCCGAGCGATCGCTCGCTGATCTTCATCGGCCCGGATGGCGAGAACGCCATCGCGTCCATCACCGGCTGCTCGGCCGCCATCACGCCGGAGGACGCCGTGGCGGCGCTGCGGGGCACCGAGGCGGATGACGTCCTCGTTCTGCAAGGCAACCTGTCGCTGGCGGCCACCGAGGCGGCGTGCCTCGAGGCGCGCCGGCGCGGCCAGCGCATCGCCTTCAATCCTTCGCCCACGCACAGCGGCTTCGCGGCGCTGCTTCCCATGATCGACCTGCTGGTCGTCAACGAGAGCGAGGCGACGCAACTCGGCGGAGCCGGCAGGCCCGAGGATCAACTTCGCGCCCTGCAGGCGGCCGGGGCTGCCACCGTCGTGCTGACCTTGGGCGGCCGAGGCTCGAAGGCGTTCGGCACGCGAGGGGCGGCCGAGGTTCCCGCCGAGGCGGTCAAGGCCATCGACACGACGGGTGCCGGCGACACCTACACGGGTGTCTTGGCGGCTGCGCTCTATGGTCGGAACCTGACGATCGGTGCGGCCGTGCGGGCAGCCTCCGCTGCGGCCGCCATCACGGTGGGGCGCCGGGGCACATGGTCGGCATTTCCGACCGCGCCGGAAATCGCCGCCATCTTCGCACGGCCGTGACGCGGCTGCACGCTTCATGCCGCGACGAACACGGCGCGCGGGTTGGCGACCATCATGGCCGCGCACTGCGCGGGCGTGACGCCGTGGCGCTGGAGGCGGGGCAGGAAATGGCGCTGCACATAGGCGTAGCCGAAGCCGCCGTAGCGCGTGAGCATCATCTTGAGGAACACGTCCTGCGAGAGCAGGAGCTTGTCGAGAAACCCCGCGTCGATCAGGCGCCCGATGGCCGCGGCATTCTCGTCGTCGGAGGGTGATTGGACCTGCTGGTCGGCGTACCAAAAATCCATGCCGATCATGTCGTATTCGAGGAAGGCCCCGCGCGCGGCGAGTTCCCTCTGATAGGCCTGATCGGCCCCCGACGGGTTCATATGGCAAAGCACGGTGTGTGCCGGATCGCCGCCCTCCTCCTCGACGATGTCGAGCACGCGATGGGCGAGGCGGAACCAGCCCGGCAGATGGACCATCAGGGGCAATTGCGTGCGCGCCTGGGCGCGCGCGGCGCCGCGCAAGGATTTCTCCTCCTCCGACGTGAAGTCGGACGAAACGCCGATTTCGCCGATCAGGCCGATCTTCGTTCCGGTGCCCTCGACCCCCTCGATCGCCTCGCGCACGATCTCGTCCGCCACATCGCTCGCCGACAGGCCGGCCAGTTCGGGCGGGTGCGACGTGTGCAGATAGTAGCCTGCGCCCATGATGATCTGCAGGCCCGTGGCCGCCGCGATCCGCTTCAGCGCCGCGGGGTTGCGGCCGATGCCGCGGCAGGTCGGGTCCACCACCGTGCGGCCGCCGAGCGCCACGACGGGCAGCAGTTCCGCAATGGCCGCGGCCTCGTCGTCGAGCGTGCAATTGTCGCGATTGACGAAGGGGTCCATGCGCAGTTCGCCGAGGATGCGCGGCTCCACGGGGCCGTGGGCCAGATAGTCGCGCTCGGGTTCCTTCGGCTTGTTCCACCAGCAGCGGCAATCGTTGAGGATATGCTCGTGCATCAGGGTGGGGCCGAGGCCGTCGGCCGCGATGGGACCGAGCACCGTCATCACCTGGCCGGAGCGGACGTGGGCTTGCGACAGTTCGCTCATGGGTCAATCCTCAGCCGCGGCGCCGTGTGGTGCCGAGGCGGTCGAAGATGCGGGTGTTCAGCCAGATCGCGATGAGGATGATGGCCCCGGTGACGATCTGGGTGAAGAACGGATTGATGTGCGCCAGGATCAGCCCGTTGCTGATCACCGCGATGGTCAGCGTACCGAGCACGGTGCCGATGATGGTGCCGCGACCGCCCGACAACGACGTGCCGCCCAGCACCACGGCGGCGATGACGTCGAGTTCGACCCCGACCGCGGCGTTCGACGAGCCCGAGCCGAGGCGGGCCGCGATCACCAGGGCCGCGAGCGCCGAGGCGATGCCGCTGAGCACGTAGACGGAAGCGATCGTCCCTTGCGCCGGCATGCCGACGCGGCGCGCGGCTTCCGTGTTGGCCCCCACCGCGACCACGCGGCGGCCATAGACGGTGGTGTTCAGCACCACGTAGCCGACCACGGCCACGAGAAGCCCGAGCAGGGCCGGGTAGGGAACGCCGAACATCGTGCCGCGGCCGATCACGAGAAAGAAGCTCGGCGGGATCAGGATGGAGAAGCCGCCGGTCAGCACCAGCGCACAGCCCCGCAACGCCGAGAGCCCCGCCAGCGTCACGATGAAGGCCGGGATGCGCTGGTAGGCGACGAAGAAGCCCTGGAACAGGCCGATAAGGGCGCCGAAGACCAGCATGAGCCCGACGGTCGGCGGCCAGGCGAAGCCGGCTTTCAGCAGCACGGCGGCCAGCGAATTCACCAGGGCCACGATGGAGCCGACCGAGAGGTCGATGCCGCCCGTGGTGATCACCAGCGTCATGGCGATGCCGGTGATGAGGTTCGGCGCCGCCTGCCGGAGGATGTTGAGGATGTTGCCGGGCTCGAGGAACACGCTCGAGAGCGACGCGAAGACCACGCAGCACAGCACGAAAAAGAGGGTGATCGACAACACGTGGGCATGCGCGGTGAGGAAGTCGTGACGCCGCGAGCCCTGCTGGCGTTCGGAATAGGCCGTCATGCGCGGGCCACCTCGCCGACGATGAGGCGGACGATGTCCTCGAGATTGGTCTCGTCGATGCGGCGCTCGGCCACCTTCACCCCTTCGTACATGACGGCGACGCGGTCGCAGACGCGGAAGAGATCCTGCAGCCGGTGCGTGATCAGGATCACCGACACGCCCTGCGCCTTCACCCGGTCGATCAGCTTGAGGACGGCGTCGACTTCGGCGACCGCCAGGGCCGAGGTCGGCTCGTCCATGATGAGCACGCGGGGCTCGAACGACACCGACCGTGCGATGGCGATCGCCTGCCGCTGCCCGCCCGAGAGTTGCGCGACGTTGGCCGACAGGTTCGGGATGCGGATTTCGAGGCGCTGCAACATGCCACGGGCGTCCCGCAGCATGGCGCGCTGATCGAGGAACGGCCCGCGGCGCAGTTCGCGGCCGAGGAACAGGTTGCCGGCGACATCGATGGTGTCGCACAGGCTCAGGTCCTGGTAGACCATCTCGATGTGGCGCGCGCGCGCCTCGTCGGGGCCCGTGAGGGCGAGCGTTTCGCCATCGAGCGCGATCGTGCCCTGGTCGGCGATGTAGGTGCCGGCCAGGATCTTGGTCAGTGTCGACTTGCCGGCCGCATTGTCGCCGACGAGGCCCAGGCACTCGCCGGGCCAGAGATCGAGGTCGACCCCGCGCAGCGCCTGGATCGACCCGAATGACTTGCGGATACCCCGCATGCTCATGCGCGGCGTTGCGCCCGACGCTAGGACGGCCTGCGCGGCCGGCGCTGGAGCCGAGGCTCCGAGCGAGGTCACTTGTAGGCGGCCCGGTACTTGTCGACGTTCGCCTTCGTGACGATCTCGACCGGCACCTTGATGGCCGCCTCGACCTTGCCGCCGCTCGCGATCGTGTCGAGCGCCTGGACGGCCTTATAGCCTTCCTGGTCGGGCGCCTGCTGGACCACCGCGACCACCGTGCCGGCATCGATCGCCGCGATGGCCTGGGCGCTCAGGTCCCAGCCGAAGATCTTCAGTTTGTCGCGGCCTTGGCTGGCCGCGGCCGCGATGGCGCCGATCAGGGCCGGCTCCCCGGTGGCATAGATGGTGTCGAGCGTCGGATTTCCCGTGAGCAGGTTCTCTCCCGCCGCAAGCGCCTGATCCTGGATGTTGCGCCCGTCGACGACACCCACCTTGGTGATGCCGGGATCGGCGCTGGTGACCGACTCGAAGCCTTTCTGCCGCAGGAGCTGCAGGTTGGAATTGAGTGCGCCGACGATCCCGAGGCTCGCCTTTCCGCCCATGTTCTTCTTCACGGCGTCGACATAGAACCGGCCCATCTCCTCCCCGGCCGCCTGGTTGTCGACGGTGATCGACACCTTCTGAGGCCCGGGCGGCAACGCGGCGTCGACCGACACGACGGGAACACCGGCCTTGTCGGCCGCCTTGACCGAACCCATCACGCCGTCGGGATCGACCGCCACGATGATGATGCCGTCGACCTTCTGCTGAACGTAGGTGTCGAAGGCATTGTCCTGTGCCGAGGCCGAGTTGTTGGCGTCGAACACAACGAGCTTGTCGGCCGCCTCGTCGGCCGCCTTCTGGGCGCCCTTGGTGATGTCGGTGAAGAACGAGAC
>CAXSEU010000057.1:8685-12253 GCA_964236485.1 uncultured Lichenihabitans sp.
TGTACTGGATCAGCGCGAAGGTCTTGCCCTTGGCATGAGCCGCCCCGGTCATCAGGGCCAGCATGGCGACCGTGCCGGCCAGTTTATGGATCGATGGATTGTGCATGTGTCTCGCCCTTCCGTCTTGGTGAGTGGTGCTCTCGCGCCTCTGCCGGGGGTGCCACCGACCCCCGCACGATCAGTTCGACCGGCAATCGCTCGACCGCGCTTCTCATGCGCGCGCCGGCCATTCCCGAGACGAGAAGCTCGACGGCGCGCCGTCCCATGGCTTCCACCGGTTGGCGGATGCAGGTGAGCGGCGGATCGAAGAGATGAAAGGGCGCCACGTCGTCGAAGCCGATGACCGACAGGCGGCCCGGAATGCGGATACCCGCGCGGGCAAAACACTCCAGCGCCCCGATCGCGATCTCGTCGCTCGACATCAGGATGGCCGTGGCGTCGTCATCCGCCGCCAGGAGCCGCCCGGCGGAGCGTCGCCCGTCCTCGACCGAATATGCGCCGAAATAGGAGGCGACGACGGCCCGATCGGGGGCGACCTCCGCGATGGCGCGGCGGCACCCGGCCAGCCGCTCCCGCGTGCTCATCATGGCTTCGGGGCCGCCGAAGAAGGCGATTCGGCGGTGCCCGGCCTCGAGGAGATGTCGGCCGGCCAGGTAGCCGCCCTGCTCGTTGTCGCTGAAGATCTTCGGCCCACGGGCGTCCTGGACATCCTCGTCGAGGATCACGACGCGGCGATTGGCGCGGCTGATCGGCTCGGCGAGCGAGCCGTCGTCCGGATTGTTGGTGGCGAACAGCAGGCCGTCGAGATGATTCCGGCCGAGCCGTCGCAAATACTCCTGCTCGCGCGCCCTTTGGTTCAGCGTGGCGCAGAGGACGAGGGCGAGGCCATGCTGGTCGGCGGCCCGTTCGACCGCGGCCGCGAGCCTGGCGAAATAGGCGTTGCCGATATCCGGGATCACGAGCCCGATGGTGTCCGACCGCCCGCGGCTCAGGCTGCGGGCGTGCGGGTTCGGATGGTAGCCGAGATCCTGGATGGCCTGTTCGATCCGCTGGATCGTCGTGCCGGGCAACTGGATGCGGCCGTTCAGATGCCGCGACACCGTCGCGACCGAGACCCCGGACCGTTGCGCCACATCGACCAATCTCGCGATCCCGCCCGCCATGTGAAACCGCTTTAGTAAACCGCTTACATTCTGGACAGGCTTGCGCAACCTTGCAAGGATCCGATTTCGGCAAAGCCGTGCCTGTTTCGCGGGCGCTGGACTGAATATTGGCCAGCAGCGAGTGAGGCCGGTGAAGGGTTGGCCCGCATCGCACCTTTTGGGCTGTGCCATTCTCGGGCGTGGCTTGCCCATTGCATCGCGGCCGCGTCGCCGGACATGCCGCCATGGAGCGTCGAGGGAGGACCCGTTGGAAATCGACAAAGCGGATGTCGCGGCCGAGGTGCAAGCCGCGTTCGATGCCTATGAGGGCGGTCTGCGCTCCGCCGACGCCCCCCTCCTCGATCGGCTGTTCTGGAGGTCGCCGCGCACGGTTCGCTACGGAGCCGGCGAAATCCTCCATGGTCACGACGAGATCGCGGCCTTCAATGCGAAGCGCCGCCCGCTGGGCTCCAGCCGCAAGCTCGGCCGGACCGTGATCACGACCTTTGGCGACGATGCCGCGACGGTGTCGACGCTGTTTCTGGAAACGCCGCCCGGCACGGTCGGTCGCCAGATGCAGACCTGGATTCGCATGCCCGACGGCTGGCGCGTGGTCGCGGCTCATGTGAGCGTGATCCCCGCGCCTTGATGGAAGAACGCGCCTTTCGAGGCGCGATCGAACGCCTCCCGGAGCGGTCGCGGGGCGCCGCCCCCAAAATCATCCGGTCGACGGCGGCCTCGCGAAGCCCGCCTGTTCGAGCGCTTGCGCCATCCCGATCAACTGCGAATCGGAACCTTGCCATCCGATCAGCGACAGGCCGACGGGGATCGATCCCGCCCACGCGAACGGCAGGTTGATCTGCGGCAGGCCGGCCAGACCCGCGATGCAGGTCAGCTCGACCAATCGGTCGACGGCGAAGTTCATCTCGGAAAGCCGCGCCTCACGAGAAATCGGCAGGATCGGCGCCGTCGGCAGCGCCAGCACGCGATGCCCGTCGAGCAGGGCGTCGAGGCGGCGACGAGCTGCCTCGCGGAACCGCTGCGCCGCGAGCGCCGGCTCGCCGTCCAGGCGAGCCGCGTGCGCAAGGGCGCTGGCAACCTCGAACGAAAGGCGCGGGTTGCAGGCATCGACCCAGTCCGCAAAGGTCCGGCCGAACTCGTCGCTCTGCAGCAGACGTTGATGGCGTGCCCAGTCCCCGAGCCGGCCCTCACCGAGTTCAACGTCCGAGGTGCCCGGGATCACCGAGCGAAGGCGGGTCACGACGGGATCGAGCGCAGCCCGGACCTCCGAATCCGCGATGGCGAAGCAATCGGCCGCGAAGACGATCGCGTCCGGCAGGGCGGCACTGCCGCACCCCCGGATCAGCACCGCGCCGGCACGCGCCAAGGCGGCGGCGTCCCGAGCGAAGAACCCGACCGTATCGAAACTGGGCGACTGAGCCATGAGCCCATCGACCGGAACCCGCCCATGGGTCGGGCGAAGGCCGTAAAGTCCGCAGAAACTCGCCGGAACACGCACCGATCCGCCCGAGTCGGTGCCGAGCGCGATGTCCACCACCTTGCCTGCGACGGCCGCCGCCGACCCGCTCGACGAGCCGCCGGGTACGCGATCCGGCGCGCGCGGGTTCAGCGGCGTCCCCTGGTGGCGATTGATGCCCAGCAGCCCGAGCGAAATCTCGTCCGTAATGGTCTTGCCGACGAGATCGGCGCCCGCGTCGAGCAAGGCCTGCACGGCCCACGCGGACCGCGTCGCCGGCCCATGGGTCGCGGCCCAATCCGGGTTGCCACATCCAGTCACCGTGCCGGCGACATCGAACAGATCCTTGGCCGCGAAGGTCAGCCCATGCAGCGCTCCCGCGCCCGGCCCG
Organism: uncultured Lichenihabitans sp.; assembly: GCA_964236485.1. Lineage (GTDB taxonomy): Bacteria > Pseudomonadota > Alphaproteobacteria > Rhizobiales > Beijerinckiaceae > Lichenihabitans. The sequence goes on from CAXSEU010000057.1 coordinate 11,696, forward strand.
AACCGAAGTGTGGCGTCATGCGGCACGAAGGCGCCGCACCGCTGGCGGAGTTCAGATACGCCGTTCATGCCTTTCCTTTCCGCCGCCGCGAGGCCGTGTGCGCTCCTCGATCGGAGGCCCTTCAACCAAACGAGCTGACGTTCCGAATCGATTGGATGGTCGAATCGAGATCGAATGTCCCGGTTCGGAGATCGTCGACGCTGAGCGGCGGCATTGTCGGCAACACAGGATTGGCCGTCTCTTCGCGCCGGACGACGGGATCGCTCTCGGCTGCCTTGACGGCCATAGACCAAAGGTCATCGAGGCGCGACGTTCCGGCAGCCCCGACGCCGGCGGCCACGCGCTGCTGCGCCGCGAGCGCAGCCGTCCGCCAAGCCGCCGTCTCGCTCGGCCCGTCCACCAGGGCCAGCTTGATCAGGGCGACGAGCAGCCGATGCACGTCCGCCTCCTCGCCGCTCAGATGCGCCGGTTCGTCGTTCGGCTTCGAGCTCAATAGACGTCCGCCTGGTAGCGCCCCGCCTTCTTGAGGTGAGCCACGAAGTCCACCGCATCCTCGCG
>CAXSEU010000058.1:0-1229 GCA_964236485.1 uncultured Lichenihabitans sp.
CCTGCGCGAAGGGTGTCCCCAGCCTCTCGCAAAACGGCCGCTCGATGAAGCCCATGCCGCGCCAGCAGGATGCACAGAGCCCGTCCTGATGCTCGGTCGCGGTGCGACAGGCCAGGCAGGACGGCGGAAAGGCCACGTCGAGCAGCAATTTGCCGGCTCGGCCCAGCCCCGATCTCAACCGCCGCGCGGAACCGGGGACATCGAAGCCCGCCCGCCCCAATGTCGCCACCTTTGCGGCTGTATCGACGGGTCCGCGGGCCATCACGATACGCTAGGACTTTCGTGACACGATGGCCAGCGACGTCGATGACGTGCGCAGCCATAGATGATGGGTTGCCCGCCTCAGCGTCGCGATGGCTGAAGTAGGCCGGCGCGGTGCATTCGAACGCCGGCCCGAGGGGTCCGCGGCGATTGCCAGTCTGATCTTGGAGCGGAACGCTGTCGCATGATGACACTCTCGAGGTACTGGCGGTTCGCCGCGGCGGGGCTCGCCCTGTGTTTCGCGGGGGGCATCGCGAACGCCAACCCGACGCTGGTCATCGACGTCGATTCCGGCGAGGTGCTGTTCCACCAGATGGCGGCGACGCCCTGGTTTCCAGCCTCGCTGACCAAATTGATGACGACCTATGTGGCGCTCAGCAAGGTTCGCGAAGGCAAGATTTCGCCCGATACACCGCTGAGGGTGTCGCGCTATGCGGCCAGCATGGCGCCATCGAAGATGGGGTTCAAGCCAGGGACGCTGGTGACACTCGACAATGCGCTGAAGATGCTCCTGGTGAAGTCGCCGAACGACATCGCGGTGACGATCGCCGAAGGCATCTCGGGGTCCGTGCCGGCTTTCGCCGCCGACATGAACGCCTACGCGGCCAAACTCGGCCTGCACGAATCACATTTCGAGAATCCGAATGGACTGCCGGACGAGCAGCACATCAGTTCCGCCCGCGACATGGCGATGATCGGCAGGGCCCTGTTCCGCGAGTTTCCTGAGCAACACGACCTCTTCGGCATTCCGGCGCTGGCGTTCGGCGGCAGGATCATCAACAATCACAACAACCTCATCGGCCGCTACCCGGGCGTCGACGGGATGAAGACCGGCTACACCTGTTCGGCGGGCTACAACGTCGTGGCGAGCGCCCAGCGCGGCAACAAGCACCTCATCGTCGTGATCATGGGTGCTCCGTCGGGCCGGGAGCGGAGCGAGAGGGCCGCGAACCTATTCGAGAAATATT